>CAZMRG010000001.1:0-1191 GCA_964568655.1 uncultured Ignavibacteriales bacterium
ATCTCTACTGGATAAAACTCTTGAAATCATTTATTCTGAAACCACAACTATCGGCGTACGGATAAACAGGATAGAACGCCACAAGCTTGAAAGAGAAATATATGAAGTTGATTCAAGTTTGGGAAGAATAAGAGTTAAGGCAATTAAGCTTGCCGATTCTAAGGTAAAGTATGTTCCTGAATTTGAGGACTGCAAAAAGATAGCTTTGGCGCAGGATAAGCCGTTAAACACCATTTACAGGCAATTAATGTGGGAGCTTAACGTCTGATGGTAGATAGATGCGTTTGCTGCGACAGGAAGTTTTCCGATCTGAAGAAGATCATCGATGAGGAAAAATTGAGCACAATTGAGGCGCTGAGAAGGCGCGTCATGTTTGGCATTAATTGCGGTTTGTGTATGCCATATATTAGTCTGATCTTTACAACAGGGAAAACTGAATTTGAACCAATAATTTCAGAAGGCGGTGGGAATGAATAAGATAATTGCTGTTATTGGGATGTGCGGTTCCGGCAAGTCAGAAGCGGTGAAATTCTTTGGTGAACACGGATATAAAAGAGTATATTTCGGCGAAGTTGTTATGAACGAAATGAAACGACTGGGACTTGAGGTAAACGAGCATAACGAAAGGCAGACTCGCGAGAATCTTAGAAAAGAATTCGGCATGGGCGCCATGGCGGTTAAGAGCCTGCCTGTTATAGAAGAATTAATTAAAGATAGCAACGTTGTCATTGAAAGCCTGTATTCATGGCAGGAGTTTAAGATAATAAACGATAAATTCGGAGATTCATTTAAGCTCCTTGCGGTATATGCAACAAAAGCTCTTAGGTATGGAAGGCTTTCAAAGCGGCATACAAGACCTTTGACCAATGATGAATCGTTATCACGCGATATAAGCGAAATAGAAAAGCTTGATAAAGGCGGGCCGATTGCGTTTGCGGATTTCACAGTTATGAACGACGGAAGCCTGGAAGAACTTAATCAACAATTGAATAAATTTTTGTAGGAACTATCTGCACAATACAGAAAAATGAAAAGAAAAGAATACATTTCGTGGGACGAATACTTCATGGGCATTGCATTGCTTTCTGCAAAAAGAAGTAAGGACCCCAGCACACAGGTTGGCGCTTGTATCGTAAACCCGGCAAATAAAATTGTGGGGATTGGGTATAACGGCTTTCCAATCGGCTGCTC
>CAZMRG010000001.1:1291-71991 GCA_964568655.1 uncultured Ignavibacteriales bacterium
GACCTGATATCAAACGGCAAACAGGATGTGCTGATATTGGATGAATCCATCGCAGCAGTAGTCTATCATCTGATACCCGACAAAGATTTATTTGATATAATCGACTTATACGATAAAAATCGGCGTTTTGAGCTTGTTCTGACCGGTCATAAATTGATCGAAGGGCTTGAAGAAAGAGCTGATTTAGTCACTGAAATGAAGAAAATAAAACACTATTTTGATAAAGGTATTCAGGCTAGAGAAGGTATAGAATACTAAAATCAAATTTCTCAATTTAACCTAAATTTACTATGATGACACCCAGGTTATTTACTCAGATATTCATCATAGCCCTGTCAGTTTTCATTTTTTCATCCTGTAAAGATAATTCTACCGGACCTGTTGTCACGCCCTCTGTTTTGCATGGGGTATATGTTTCAATTGAAAACCCTCATGTTGGAGGCAGCGATTATTGTTTCCTCGATCTGGATAAAGATACTGTGTTTAACAATGTCTTTGAAAATGCTAATGGCTCGGCGTTTATTGATGGACCAGGAAAGATTGTAATTATTGGCCAAAACCTTTACATGGTATGCGCAGGACCGCCAACCCAGGGCGGCAAGATATATGAAGTAAGTATTTCAAACAATCATTTGATAAAATCGCAGGCATTTGGAAACGGTCCGCGCAGCTTTGACGTTGACAATGGCAACATATTCGCATCCAGCGCAGGCGGCGGATATATTACGCAGTTAGATCTGGGCCTGCATGTTTTAGCTGATTTTGTTGATGTAGGGTATACTCCGGGAAAGGTTTCGTATACTTCCGGTAAGTTCTTTGTATGTAAAAGCCCAACAGCTTTGGATAAAGCCCTGGCTATTGTTAATGAAACATCACTGCTCGTTAATCAAGTGAGTTATAACTTTTTACCAATTGCGTTTGTAAATAACCCTAGCGGTTATTATCTGGCCGGTATCGCCCGCAAATACGTTTACAGGCTTGATCCGGCTACTTATAATCCTGTAGACTCGATTGTTTTATCTACAACCGGAAACTCGGTGGTAGATATGGCGAAAGAAGGGGATACGAAATTGCTGGTTACCGTTGACAGCTCCGAAGTTTGGGAAGTAAACCTTGCAAGCAACCCGCCAACATCAAAGATTTTGATTCAGTCTCCCGGCGGCAGATTCAAAATAACCGCAGTGGGTTATGAAGCTATGACAAGCAGAATTTATCTTCTTGATAATGATGGCGGTCCGCCCTATTTCGGCATTGTTCGGGTTTATGACCCGGCCACAGGCGCACAGCTGAAATTCTATAGTACGTTAGGCAGGAACCCGAATTCAATGGCCTTTAAATATTAGAGCTAAAGGGATTCCTTTGAATGCCGAAGTTTTATCAGCTGGTTTGAAATAAGTATTGCGGCCAGCGCCATAATGGCGCCTGCTATTATATCCACAGCGTAGTGATACCTGAGGTATATGGTTGATACAACAAGCAGGATAGAATAGGGAAGGTAAAAATAAAAAGATTTAGACTTGATCTTCCGCGATAAATATGTGATAAGCAAAGCTATGGTTGTATGAACGCTTGGCATTGCGTCTCTTTGCACAAATTCAATTGGATTTGAGACTCCCTGCGGTATTGATTCGCCGAAGTTAATGAAACTTCTGATAGGCTCTGTTAAGAATAACCCCGGGAGCTCTTTTGAAATTGAATAGAAATTGTGCAGGTAGAACCTCGGCCCGACCGCCGGGAAAACCATATAGAGCAAGTAACTTGAAAAGAATCCCGTAAACAGGACCAGCAATACATATTTAAAATCGTCAAATCTCTTCCAGAGGTATATCTCCAGCCCGTAGACAACAATCATCAGGTAGTAATAAATATAAATGATCTGCAGAAATTCGGTAAGCGCGGGATTTGCAAATTGAAAAGCCCATTTGGTCGGGTCTACGCCGAAGATGGAATAATCCAATTTAATGAAAACCATGTCCCAGTCATGAAGTTTCAGCGAATGGATTATGTGATAAACTTCTTTAAAGGAAACCAGTATTACGGCTATCCCATACCAATACCGAAGTATTTTTAAAAGCGATCCATAATTCTTTTCGTCAATATTTTGCGAGACAAGTTTTCTCTGGTATGAGCCGACCAATAATATAATACCGGATGCTATTATTATGTTCAGCAAAGCGAGGAGCGCCCAATAGGGGACCGCAGCGTTTACGAATAAAAAGATTCCGCTTAGTATCAGAAGAAATACAACGGCGATAAGATCGGCAGGATATAAATATTTTATATATTTTCTGATCGTATTTTTTTATTACGTTTTGCTTATAGAAGCCATCTGAGCAGGAAAGTAGCAAAAGTGAGGAACAGGCTGATTCCCACAACATCCTGAAAAGCCGTTTCAAACGGGCCCGCTGTAATGGCGGGGTCAAAGCCAAAGCTCTTTGAAACCATAGGTATGGAGGTTCCCACAAGCCCTGAAATATTTATAGATAAGAACATTGAGAATCCAACAAGGAAACCAAATATGAATTTCCCATACCATATACCCCCGACTATACCGATTACAATTCCGCAAACGGCGCCGATAATCAGGCTGGTCTGGAACGAACGTTTCACGGGCTCCCACCATCTTGAAATGCTTGCGTGGCCGGTAGCAAGCGCACGAACGGTAATAGCGGCGGCCTGGAGGCCGGTATTACCGGAAATAGCGGAAATAATTGGCATGAATGATGCAAGCAGAATCACCTTATTTAGCGTGTCGTCGTAATATTTGATTACAAAACCGGCGAATATTTCTATTCCAAGAGTAATCAGCACCCACGGCAGTCTTAACATTGCAATTTGCGCGGGCGATTTACTTTCAAGCTCCTCCGCGTCCGAACCGACGATCTTAGCTACGTCTTCTGAAAACTCAGTTTCTAAAATATCAACAATATCATCTACTGAAATTCTGCCTACTAAAACTTTATTTTTATCAACAACAGGAAGCGTAACAAGGTCATACTTTTGAACTATCTTAGCCACTTCTTCCTGGTCTGTATCAGCATCTACCGATATTACTTCAGGGTTCATAATGTCGCTCACATGAATCTGGGGCGTTTCCAGAGCTAATATTATATCTTTCAGCGAAACTATCCCAATGAGTCTTCTTTGTTCGTCTGTGACCCAAACGTGATATAAGTGGTCCTCGTTTGTCGCTTCATTCCTGATCTCTCTTACCGCCTCTTCAATTGTGTCGGTTGCCTTGCAGTCGATAAACTCTTTCTGCATGATACCGCCGGCGGTATGCTCGTCATAGGTCAGAAGTTCTTTAACGCCGGAAGAATCTTCTTTCTTCATCAGGTCAAGAACTTCAACCGCTTTTTTGTCTTCAAGAGTTGAGATCACATCTGCCGCGTCATCAGAATACATCTCGCTTACCATGGAGCTGATTTCCTGAGGCGAAAGAGTATCAAGTATCTTGTCTCTTTCATGGTCGTTCAGCTCAAGCAATACTTCGGATGCCGTAGTTTCAGGAAGTATCTTAAACAGTTCCAGCCCGTCATCGCTGTCAAGGTTATTGATAATCAGCGCAATATCCGAGGGGTATATATCCGCCAGAATGTTTTTAAGCAATACGTCCGATTTACTGCTGATCAGATCGGATATATCATTGAGAAGCTGTTCGTCAACTTCTATAACCGCTCTTTTTTGTTTTCTTTCTGCCATTAATATGAACTGTTTATCTGTTCAAAATCGAACCTGGCAAAAGCCGGCTCGTCGGTTAATTCTTTTTCCGTTAATTTATTTTGTGTTAATTCGTTTTCTATTGATCCCGGTGAAAACTTTGATTTAAGATATGCAGTATAGCCAATCATAGCGGCATTGTCAGTAGAATATTTGGGTTCCGGAAAAAAAACCTTGATGCCCTTTGCGCCAAGTTTCTCAAATTCGGAACGCAGTTTTGAATTGGCCGAAACTCCGCCTGATACGGCAATATTATGCACGCCGAAATCCTGGGCGGCGCTCAGGCTGTTTTCGACAAGGTTTCTCACAACCGCTTTCTGAAACGAAGCGCTTAAGTCATTTAACGGAATATTGGCGTTTGGCCCTGGATAATTTTTTTTCAGATAGTATAGAACCGAAGTTTTTATCCCGCTGAATGAAAAATCATACTTATTATCTTTAATATGTGAAACAGGGAATTCATGAAAATTCTCGTCGCCTGTTTTGGCAAGCGAATCAATTAAAGGGCCGCCGGGATACTCAAGCCCCATCATCTTAGCGACCTTATCAAATGCTTCGCCTGCTGCGTCATCCTGCGTCTGGCCAAGCAGCCTGTATTTAAAATGGTCTTCAACAAGAAATAATATTGTGTGTCCGCCTGAAACTACCAGCGCAATAAAAGGCGCCGGCGCCGATTCTTTCCCGATAAAACATGAATACAGATGAGACTCGATGTGATTTATCCCAATGAAAGGCGCCCCCAGCCCAATGGCAAAACTCTTTGCAAAATTATAACCAACAAGTAATGAACCTATCAGCCCTGGTCCCTGAGTGGCTGCCACCAGCCCTATTTGTTCTTTTGAAACACCTGCTTTCTCAATAGCCTCATTAACTATTCTATCGATTATCTTAATATGAGCCCTGGAAGCCAGTTCAGGTACGATGCCTCCGTATTCGGAATGAAATAACTGTGAAGAAATAACATTTGATAAAACAGTATTACCGCTTAAAACAGCGGCAGACGTTTCATCACAGGATGTCTCTATAGCAAAAATGTGTCCAGGCATCTACAAAAATATCATTTTCTGTTAGGTATTGCAATTCTTACAATAAAATTAATGGTTTTCTAATAATATTTGTTTATTTTGGTACTTAAATTAGCTACGAATCCCGTATATACGGTATTGTATGAGGTAACCGTTAACACTAATTTTGCTTCAAGAATCACTATTGTTATTAAATGTTAAGAAAATAATGTGTATATTGAATCACGTAACCTATAATCCTTTCATTGCTTATGGTGGTCGTGTAAAGTTAGATTTGAAGTTCAAAGCGTTAATGTAATAAAAAAACAGAGTTTAAGACCTATGAATGAAATATTTTATATACTTCTTTGGGTTTGTTCAGTACTTCTGGTGATCAGCGGGATAGATGATGTGTTGGTTGACCTGCTGTACTGGTTCAACAGAAGCAAGTATCGCAGGAATCTGCCGAATCTTGATGATGTAAATGCAGCAGATGAAAATCCTATTGCGCTTGTAATTTGCGCATGGAGGGAATATAAGGTAATTGGAAGAACTCTTACCTATGCTCTCAGCAAAATGAGGTATGCTAACTTCCAGATATTTGTCGGGGTTTATCCTAACGATACCAAGACGCTGGAAGTTGTTAAGAGGATCGCGCAGAAAAACAATAAAGTTGTCATATGCGTTAATTCGCATGACGGACCTACAACAAAGGCGGATAACCTTAATAATGTTTACAATTCCATTAAGAGATTTGAAACCGATAATAACAGGCCTTTCCAGATAGTTCTTATTCATGACTCGGAAGATTTTATACATCCGCTTTCACTAAAGCTCTTCAATTATATTTTATGTTACCAGGGAGTTGACGCCGTCCAGATCCCGGTGGTGCCGATAAAGGACGATAAGGGAAGATTTATTCACCGCACTTATTGCGACGCTTTCGCCGAAGTGCACTCTAAGGACCTGATAGTAAGGCAGGCGCTAAGAGTGTTTATTCCTTTTGCCGGAACAGGCATGGCTTTTAAAAGAGAGATATTCAAAAATCTCGAAGCCAATTACGAGCAGGTATTTAACGAGGCGAACCTTACAGAAGATTATGAAATGGGCCTCAGGCTCTTCAAGCTTGGCTATAAGACGTCTTATATTAACCTGCTTGTTGATACTAAAAACTCAAATTCAAGGATAGCGACCGGCGAATATTTTCCAAACAGTTTCTGGCAGGCGGTAAAGCAGCGCTCCAGGTGGACTGCCGGAATTTGCTTCCAGAACTGGAAAATGCACAAATGGGCGGGGAATTTTAAAACCAAATACTTCCTGCTGCGCGACAGAAAAACTATATTCAGCAATTTCATGGTGCTTCTTTCAAACATTGTGTTCGCCATGTTCTTGTTTTATCTGCTGGGGTTCGGGCTCGGCATCAGCGTACTTGATTCGGTTGTGCAGGAAAACAGCATTCTTTGGTTTTTCCTGTGGTCATGTTTCGGGTTGATGGTTTGGCGCCTTGCTCATAGGTTCATATTTACATACAGCTGGTATGGTTTCCGTTATGCTGTTTTCAGCCTTGTAAGGCTGAACTTTGATAACCTGATAAACTTTTTTGCAACGTTCCGCGCGTTAAAAGTTTTTGTAGGGATGAGAAACAAAGTAGTCTGGGAAAAAACGGATCACTATTGATATCTGTTAAGGAGATGTAATTTTAATGGGCAATCTTAAATTTGATTTTGGGATTGCCTATATTTTTTTCTACCGTTAAAAGGGTACTATAATACATTTATAATTAATCGAATATTGATTATTTTTACTGATGAACCAAAACTATATTGTTGGCTGCAGAGAATCTTAATATAATACTGTCGCCGGAAGAATTTAAAGACAAGAAAGTAATTGTCTTCTTTTTTGGCACAAGGCCTGAAATAATCAAACTTTTTGTCCTTTACAGGATACTGAGAAGGTCCTCCGAGTTTTATCCTCTGCTTTATAATACCGCACAGCAAAAGATATCAGGCGACGTTCTTGCTAATTTGGCGATAAATTGCGATTTAACCGCTGAAGAAATTCCAAACCGCACTAGCGACCTAAATCAGTTAATTGCGCATTTACTGAACGATTTCAACAAAAAGTTCTCCGATAGTTCTCCAATAAAAAAAGAAAATATCCATGGCATTATTGTTCAGGGCGATACCGCCTCTGCTTTTGCAGGCGCGCTGTGGGGTTTTCTTAACCAGATCCCTGTATTTCATCTTGAAGCCGGTCTGCGCACTCTGGACAGAATGAACCCGTTTCCGGAAGAGTTCATGCGCGAATCAATTGCGAGGACTGCTACAATACATTTTGCGCCTAAAGGTATCAACCGCGATAACTTAGTTAACGAAGGCATAAAAGGCGAGAAAGTATATGTGATTGGGAATACAATTAACGATGCGATATTTACGCTGATAAAAGAAAAGAAAATTAAAGAGCCTGACCAGCATAATTATATTTTAAGCACTTTGCACAGGCGCGAAAACTGGAACCACGTTACCGAATACGCGAGAATTCTAAACACGGTTATGGATGAGCAGCCGTCATATACAAAGATACTTCACCTGATGCATCCTAACCCGTTGATACAAAAAAGTTTTGAATCGGTTTTAAGCGGTAAGGCGCATGAGAAGCTTGTTATTATGAATGCAATACATGATTACTTCGAAATGCTTGGTTATGTAAAAAATGCCGGTTCTATACTGACTGATTCCGGCGGTTTGCAGGAAGAATCATTATTCTTCAACGTGCCATGCGGTGTTTTAAGAAAGACTACTGAGCGCCCCGAAGCGCTGAAAAAAAATGCAAAGCTTCTGCCGTTTGACAGGACCGCAGTTTCATCGTTCTTAACAGAAGCGGTTCATTACCGCGAAACACACCGCTCAAAATATAATTATACTTATGGATTCGGCGACTCAAGTTACCTTGTCTATGAGCTCCTGAAAAAATTCTACGGAATACAAACCGCGTTTACCATTTAATTTTGGTCCGGTTTCCTACCTGTCGTTTACATTGATCTGTTTCCAGCAATTATCTTTCGTTTTGCAGAATCTCCAGCCAGTATAAGATACTATCGGGGTTATGCCGTCTTTTTCTATTATTTTCATTATCTGACTCAGCATTTTATTATCCAGTTTAACCAGCGAGTACTCGCTTCGGTAGAGCATGGGGCAAATAGGGCTGCCGGTTCCTGTTTTATTTGGGTCCCCACCGCCATGGTGATAAACATTACACGCATGGCCAACTTCGTGCAGCACGCATAAGTTCATCCAGAAATCAACAAGTACGTCAAGCTTAGCCGGATTTCTTATCTGATCGACTAAATTCTGGACTTCTTTTTTTGTGTAAACTACGCCGTCTATCTGAAAACCTGTTGGGAATTTTTTGAGCACATTTGATAATGAATCCGCTTCAATAGTCAGCCAGTTCCTTATCCTGTCAGGGAACATCACTGTTCTGGTTGCAAATTTTGGCGGTCCGTACCCGGGGTCATTATATCCGAAAACAAATGGTTCCTGGTGTTTCCCGTACGGATCGCTCATTCCATCCACTTTAACAAGATGGACAGCGTATTTAAGCCCGCTCGCATTGCCCCTGCAGAAATTCACCCACCTGTAATTCGCGTCAGTTTCGCTTCCGCCTTTATCACCGAACACCATGTCTTTAGTCAGCCAGTATGCTTTAATGCCGGATGCGGCTTTCCAGGATGAAATATCGAATATCTGGTTGTCATCCAGAACAAAGATCTCTTTCTGGTTCGGGTCCATTCTCACATGTTCTTTCCCTGTTGAGCCGTCAGAAACGTAAAAGCCCCGGTATTCTTCGTAATTAGTCATGCCGTCGCCGGTTTTTGCCTGCCCTGTCGGATTAGGGTCCTCGTCCCAATCGCCCGGCTTTCCGTAAACATTATTCTTTTTCTCCCAGCCGTCTGCTATTTTGTTGTTGTTCAGGTCAAGCGGTATTGTAATAAATTTATCAGGCGTACCGTCGCCTTCGGCTTCATACCAATTGCCGTTAACTTTTACCGATGCTTTAAGCTTGCCGAATGCGCCCCAATCTCTGCTAAAAACATTAAGCTGAACAGACTGTGATTTGCCAGTGAGCGACTTAACTGCCGTTAATTTTGTTATTTGAAAATCCGGATTCAGATCGGACATCTGTATGTCCTCATCAACATCATCATATTGTTCCATATCATTCATACATCTGCCTCTTTCTTTACTTACGTCAAACAAGGTAAAATCTATTTCTTCGGCAGTACATTTTTCGTCCGTACCGTCTATTGAGATTGTTGCTGTAATGGTATAGACATGGTCAGGTTCGGGCAATTCGTTTTCATCAAGCTGCGCCAGAGAAACATTGACTTTGCAATCCTTATCTTTATCTTTTGGATTTTTATTTGGCCCGCCGTCAGGGCCGCCATCAGGTCCCCCGTTACCAAGCCTTTGGTTTGATGTGTTTGCGGGCGCGAATACCAACCCGTTTATGTTGCTTAAGCCGGTAACATGATTGCTGTTTCCGCCTTTTTTATTGCCGGTCTGGATTTCTGTTACAAATTTATTAAGTGCATTGACGGAAACTGAATATCCGTTTTGCGTCCATCCGCTTTTATCAAGAAGAGAGTTTAGAGTATATTCGATTGATTTTAACTTAGTAAGCGTTGATAATGATTCGCCCTGCAGCCGTTCTGATTTTTTCTTTCCGAATGATTTTTTTACCAGACCGATAAAATCATCAGAGTCCTTCTTTATGCCGGAGTCGTCTGTCAGCGTATTCTCAACCGTCGTTTCTTCATTTGTTGAAATATTTTTTATAACGGCATTCTTAAATTTCGAAGCTCCTGCTTCATAATTGAGTTCTATTCTACATGAGCCGTCATCAAGTGAAACTATGTTGCCGTTATTATCTTTTTGTACGTTAACATCCGAGGGTATATAAACCTCTACATTTGATTTCTTATATCCTTCCGGAAAGCATCGCATAAAAACTCCGTCGCCGATGGAAGTCCATGTTCCTGCGCTGATGTTTTTGCTTCCTTTTCCGATTGGCGCAATTCCGGTTTTAACGGCAATGTTCTCAACGTCCTCGTACGTCGAGCCCGCGTCGCTTAGCTTGCCCCGTAAACCGGTATAAAAATCAACAACATTCTTAGCATCCTGGGGCAGCAGGTCATAGGCTATTTGCTTTGTGTCAACTTCCATCTGTGCAATGTCTTCAGGATTCAGCAGGGGCTTTACTCTTATCTGAAAGTCCAGTGGATAAGAGCTGAATTTTTGCCCTGCTTCTATGCCCCAAACCAAAAGCTGAACATCTTTCTGATCAATTTCGGGATGTTCAGAGAACCTGCTTAAAACTGTCTTGATCAAATCCGCTTTGGCTCCTTTAAGCGGCGCAACTAAATATCCCGCGCCTTCTGTAGGAGCATAAGCGCCGGCATGCAGGCAAAATGTATTAAACCTGAATTTATAGTACCCCGGGCTTAAGTTTGTATTGAATTGAGCGTCCTGCTCAAGGTTCAGCTGTTTATCCAGGTTGTTAAGCCACAGCGCGCTCGGGTAAGCGTCTTTGATGCTTGTAGTAACCGCGTCTTCAAATACATCGCCCACGCCGGGAATCTTCTTCAATATATCGTCAAGCTGGGAGTAAGAATTACACGTAAATAGCAGAAGTGAAAAGATTGTTACGACAGTCTTTTTCATTGTTTTGCTGATTGATTGTTTTAGATGGAAGTAAATATCGGAATAAAAACTTTAAAATGCTTAACGTATGGCGTGAGATTTAAGCGCGGGACTTTTTTAAATGTACAAATCCAAAGAAATTTAACCAAAAATTTACGGTTAATAAAACCAGCAGGGCTATTATACTTTGAAAGACGCTTTGGTAAACGTATAGCTGGATAAACACAATTCCGGCTCCGAATATAAGCGGATAAAACATTCCTGATAACTTTTGAATTGAATTAAGAAACGTATTTTCTTTTGTGAACGGAAGCGCACGGCTCACAATATTAAAAACGGAGTTGTATAAATTTGCCGAAGCGAATATAAATAAAGCAGCCAGAGCTGCCTGCCACAGCGGCATCCTGAAAGCGAAAATAGCTCCGATAATAATACACACGGGCAGGATAAGGTACACAGTGAAAAATTTTCTTACGCCATTTTTAAAACGTTTTTTTCCGCCAAGGGGATATGATTCATATACCCATGATGCTCCGGGATGATTTGTAATTTTCATACCCAGTACCGCTGTGTTCAGAACTACAAGAACAGAGAGCATTATGGATATGTGAAATACCGGCCTCAAAACGAAAAAACCGGATTCAAACGGCGGAGGGAGCTGGTTTGTCAAAAGCGCAAATATGGCTAATCCCCCGGGAATAATGATCATCGGGATTATGTTAAGTTTCATGGCTTTATCCTGCCTGAACATACTTTTCATTAATCCAAAAGATGAGCGTTCCGCTCTGTTTCTAAGGTAGACTGATTCTATTAATCCGCCAAAAGCGCCGCTCCCCTGTCTTTCATATCCGGCTAATCCGGAGCCGGGCGAGTAACCTGCGTAAAAAATCTTTTCTTTGATAACATCCAGATTCTCTTCAAGGTACATCCTGAGGCTTAAATAGCTCAGGTAAAATATCACCAGCGGGAGAGATATCTTAAACAATAAGGCAATTCCAAATTCGTACTGAATTCTTGCAGATAAAAAAGCATACCATGACTGCGGGAAAAAATCTGTCAGGTTTTTCTTCTCGAGAAGATGCAGGTAATTAACCGAGCCGGAGCCCGGCCTGCCTGATATACCATACGAGACGAGCTGGTAACCGATTATCAACAATAATACCAGAAGTAACTGGAAAAACAGCGTGTATACGCTCAGGCGTTTTGTTTTGAGAATTCTTAAAGCTATGCTGTAAACAAGCAGGAGTATATTAACTGTAAAAAAACACATCATGTATCCTGCAATAATATACATAATTGAACGCGGAACCGATCTCATCATCGTATAGTAGAACACTGCGCCGGGAGCAAACAGCGGAATTGTTAGAATAAAAATGTACCTGTTCAGCATATACATTTTCGCCCTTGCAACCAGCCTGCCCGAAACAGGCATCGCGCTGAATATATCCGACTCATTTTTAGACACAATCAGGTTATCAAGCTCGCTGGATATAGTGAAAGAGATAATTAACGAATAAAACAAATAAGTAAGAAAAGTATATTCAAAACCGGTTGGGTCGGTATTTTGCTTAACCAGCAGCAAAGGCAGAAAACATCCCGGAATAAGATAAGTTATCATAAGAAAAACTATCTTCTTTCCCGTGCCTGCGCGGCCCCTGGTTTCAAGCTTAAGCAAAAGCTTGCCCATGGTCTTTACTTTTCTGAAGTCAATCATGATCTTATAATTCTCACTTATTCTTTTCTTCTTCCTGTTTCTTCTCTTCGTCCTGCTTTTTCTTTTCTTCCAGGTATTTCTTATATTCTATTATATTTTTTTTATGCTGTTCATAGTTTTCAGCATAGCGGTGGGAACCATCGCCTTTTGCGACAAAGTAAATATAATTATTATCCTCCGGGTATAACGCGGCCATAATTGAACCTAAACCCGGGCTGTTTATCGGTCCCGGCGGCAACCCTCTGTTCAGGTAAGTATTATAGGGCGATGGAAATTTCAGATCGCTGTACATCAACTGTCTTTTTGGCCCGTTTGGCAGGGCAAACTGCACAGTTGGGTCGGCTTCAAGCCTCATGCCTTTTTTAATCCTGTTATAATATACGCCTGCAATTGTTTTTTTCTCCGGTTCATAGCGCGTTTCGCCTTCAATTATCGAAGCCATTGTGATGAGATCTTTTAGCGACATTTTTCTGTTCGACATTTCATCTGTCATTTCAGCGGTTATTTTCTTCCTGAATTCAGCCGCCATCACTCTCACAACCTCCTGTTCACGGTTTCCGTTTGCGCTGTACGAGATCTGGTATGTTTCAGGGAAAAGAAATCCCTCAAGATTATCCGCTTTAACTCCAAGCAGGCTTATTAAACTGTCGTTATATGTTTCCCTTACAAACCGCGCCGAATCCATTCCATACAGCCGCTGAAGCAGCCTGCCTGTTTGCCGCACGTTCATTCCCTCAGGAATGGTTATTGTATATGTCCTTAAAAGGTTCCCGTCGGTTATGGTTTTGAGCACACTCAGATTTGTCAGCCCGTTATCGAATTTATATTCGCCGGGAATAATTTCTTCCTGGTAGCCAAGCAGCTTTCCCGCGATAATGAAGAGATATTTGTTAAATATCACCTGGCTTGCTTCAAGCTTTCCGGCAACGGACCGCAAATTATCGCCTTTTACTATCTTAACCACCGCATCTTCGCCAGTATTGCGGTATATCCTGGTCCAAAATGTAAGATACAGCAAAAGGAAAATAAAAAACGACGTGAAAAATACGGAAGGGAAAACTAAACGCTGTATCCTCATCAGTAATTACAGCCTATAATTATCACAGAAAACAATGATTTCAAATTGTTATCGTAAGACGAAAATGTTAATGAATGGAGCTAATTTAAGCGTTAATTAATTTATGTAAAAGATATATTATTTTGACAATGTCATCTTCATGGTTTTGGAGAAAACAGAGGAACCTGATTGTTTTGATCCGCTCACCAGAAGCCTGCAAAAATACGTCCCGCTGCTGAATCCTGAGGCATCCCAATTGATTTCATATGTGCCGGCCCTGAGGTCCTGGTTAACCAGTGTAGCAGTTTCTTCGCCTAGTTCGTTATAAATTTTCAAAACAACATTTTGGTTTGCCGATGAAGCTGACCGAAGGTCAAAACGTATTTTTGTTACAGGATTAAACGGATTGGGATAGTTTTGATGCAGACTGTAATCAGTTGGCATTGTGTTGGAAATGGGTTCAATCCCAACAAGCGGCACATAAAAATAAACAGACCAAAGCCGCTCAACAGTATTAGAAATTTGTGCAAACCAGTTTTGCCCGCCATCCGTTGACTTATATAATACAGACCCATTATACCCGCCAACAACCCACCCGGTATGCAAATCTATAAAATCTACTGTTTCGAGCCTTGTAGATGTCCCTATTGTGCCTGCGGACCACGTATTGCCGGCGTCGGTTGTTAAGCGGAGCGTACCCAGATCAGCCGCAATCCATCCATAAACGCCAATGAAAAATATAGAAAATATGTGCTGTGTTGTGCCGCTTGTGACTCCAACCCAGTTAGCGCCCTGGTTAGTTGTTTTTTGGATCGCGCCCGCTGACCCCGCTATAAAACCTGTTTGTTGTGAAAGAAAATATGCGGTAAAAAGATTTGACGTTGTTCCGCTGTTTATTACGGACCAAGTATTGCCCCCGTCAGTTGTTTTTAGCAGCATACCGCTCCAGCCCGTTATCCAGCCATTTAATGAATCTGAAAATACTATAGTTTCGAGAGTAATACTTGTCAGTCCTGAATCAATTGAACGCCAGTTAGCGCCGGCATTGGTTGTTTTTAAAATTGTGCCGTGATCGCCAATCAAAAAACCTGTAAGTGAATTTAAAAAACTCACTCCGGTATACCACATGTTGGTTATCCCTGTTGATTGTTCTATCCATGTTTCTCCGGTATTGGTAGTCTTTAATAATACTCCTGCTCCGCCGCCTTCTGTTCCGCCCGCTACCCAGCCTGTATTCTCGTTAATAAAGCAAGAATTCCATAATCCAAGCGATGTGCCGGAAGGTTTTTGAATCCAGTTGGCGCCGCCATTTGTGGTTTTAAGCAGTGTGCCGTGATCCCCAAACACAAATCCTGTTTGAGAAAAAGATATATTATATGTTAATGAAATTATTATAAGAAAGGAAAGTGATCTTGTTCTAACAGCATGTAAGTTCATAAGAGGCCTCCAATAATTTATCCTGTTCAAATATACTTAACGGTTTCAGGGTTTTCAATCTATTAGCTTTAAAGCTTTTTAGCAGGTTAAACTTAAGAATTTTTGAGCATAGAATAAGATTTCAAGGATAACTATATTTAAAAATTCCAAAATAAGATATTTTACAATCTAGAATCTTTCAGAATAATTGAAGTTGAATTTCCAGCTAAAAGACTCAAAAACACAATACATTTTTGCCGCTTTACTCATTTTTTTTGCCGTTTTCCTTTTGTTCCATGACCTGTTTTTCGGAAAGATCATCGCGACAAATGACGTAAGCACAAGCGACCTGCTCTATTTTTATCTGCCCGTAAAAAAACTTTATGCCGATGCGCTCAGAAACGGCGAGCTGCTGCAATGGACCCCAATGATATACGGCGGTTTCCCGGTTTTTGCCGAGAGCCAGGGCGGTTTCCTTTATCCTCTGAATCTTGTTATCTGGTATTTGTTATCACCCGTGACCGCCATGAATTTTTACATAATATTCCATGCTCTATTGATGGGCGCAGGGGTTTATCTTCTGGTATCAAACATTACCAAAAATAAACTTGTATCGATCCCCGCAGCAATGGCGGCATCAGTTTGCGGTTCAATACTTGTTGGGCATACAAGGCACATGAACTCGTTAACGGCAATAGTTTATTTGCCAATGCTGATTTACATAGTAGAATTATTCCTGAAAACGCGGAAAATTTCATGGGGTTTAGTTTTTGGAATACTGCTCGGATTTTTAATTTTAGGAGGACATCCGCAGCACACTTTTATATCGGGTTTCTTTGCCATAGTTTATCTGTTTACAAGGCTGCTCACCGATAAGAGATCCGGCCCAAAAATTTCAGCAAAGGAAAACTCATATAAGATCGCAGGATTCTTAGCGCTGGCGCTTGTTATATGTTTAGTAGTTGGTATAGCCCAGATAAACAGCACGCTTGAGATCCTGCCGTATACCGAAAGAGGGCAGAACCTTAGCGCTGAATTCACCGGGCAGGGGAGCCTGCCGTTCAACGGGTTCATGACTTTTATCTACCCGTATTATTTTGGTAATGCGGGCGATGATTCCTATCATTCGCGCGATATATATCTGTTCTGGGAATATTTTTATTACTGCGGCGTGATAATTTTCCTGCTTTCGATATACGGAGCAGTAAAAATGTGGAAGCGCGCGGAGTTCCGTTCTTACATACGTACATTCGCAATAATCGCCCTTCTATCATATTTGCTGGCGCTTGGCGAGAATCTTGGACTGTATAAAATATTCCTGATGTTCCCGTTCACAAATTCATTCCGCTTTCCCGCAAGGTGGTTTGTGGGAACTGAGTTATCTATCCTTGTCCTTAGCGGTTTCGGCGTCCTGGCTTTGGTTGAGCGCTTTTCTGGTATCAGGAATCCTGCAGCTAAAAGCGGCAAAAAGCCTTTGCCTAAAGGAACGCCCAAGGCGCCTGCTCAGGTTACAACAGAAAAGGCTTCGATCTCGGTTCAATATAAAACCGTTTTGGTAATTTCACTTCTTGCGGTTTTTGAAATTTTCATAGTAGCGGGCAGGCAGGTTACAACGGCTGACGCGGCTGTATATTTGAATCCGCCGTCTTATGTTAATAAGATAGTTGAGACCAACAAACCGGTTTTATCGTCAAACCGATTTTTCTCGGTAGGCTGGAAAGATTATTTACTGGAAGCATTTGACCGGAGCAGGGGATGGGAAGGCAAACAGGATCTTTTTGGGCTAGGCGCAAAGCTGATCCCGCCGGAGCTGGGCGCTTACTGGGGAGCTCCAAGTATTGACGGGTATTTTCTGCTGGTGCCGAATTATATTTATGAAGTGTGGGCAAATTCAAACAACCCGGGAGTTATGAGCAAAACAACCGGGCTTGATAAAGCGAATATATTTCATCCCGCGCCAAAGTTTAACAGGATGCTGAAGATGTTCAGCGTTAAGTATGTAGCCTCAGCGTGGCCGTTTTCACAGCCATATCAGCCCGCATGGGATAGCGCCGGCGTAAAGTTTTACGAGATGCCGGATACAGTGACTAAAACCTGGGTGGTTTCAAAAGTTCAGGCGTATCCAACCGCTGACGATAATTTTAACGCCAAAAGCCTTATTACAGATGATTTCGATCCGTGGAGCTTAGCTTACGTTAACGGTACGGCGCCAAATCTGCCGCCGGATTCAAGGAACGGCACGGCGGAAATACTTAAATATGATAACCATTCAGTGACGATTAAAGCAAACGCACCGGGATTTGTTGTATTGAACGATACCTGGTACCCCCGCTGGAAAGCATATATCGACGGGGCTGAAGTTCCCGTTTATAAAACCGACGTAATGATAAGGGGAGTAGTGGCTCCTAAAGCCGGAACAATAATTGAAATGAAATTTGATAAAGGAAATGTCTTTATCTTATCAATAATATCGTACCTTACTGTTTTGCTTTCAGCCGGGTATTTATTTTTTGAAAAGAAGAGGGATAAATCAAAAATTAAAGAATCAAAAACATCATGAAGAATCATCAGATAATGGCAATAAATGCCTGGATATTAATTATAATCGGGCTGCTGGGTTTTATTTTTTCAGGTAGTACAACTGCATTGATTTCGGACGGCATTGGCTTAGTTTTACTTCTGCTTTCATTTCCAACAAAAAAGGAAAACGCGCTTGCGGCGCACATAGGCGTACTTGTAACGTTAGCGGCCGCAATAACTTTTTGGGCGGTTGCATTCCGCAGGCCGGCGCACTGGCCCGTGATAATCATGGGAGCGCTGACCAGTATTGCTTTTGTTTTATACATAATGAGTTTTATTACAAGGAAGAAAGAACGGGAAGCAAAGTAACTCCGAGCACCCTCCGGAAGCGGCAAAAAGTGTAATATTAAAATTATAATTTGCAGAGCCAAGCTCCGCATCCCTGCCTGCTGCAGGCAGGCGAGTGGCCTTCCAAAGGCGGGCAAGCTGCTCGGATTTACGGCATAAAAAAAGGCAGAACAATAGTTCTGCCTTTTGAATTTTCGTTTATGAGAACTATTTAATAAGCACCATTTTTTTGGTATCAGTGTAATTCTCAGTTCTTATCCTGTACAAATAAACTCCGCTGTTCAGGTTGCTTGCATCAAAACTAATGGAATAGTTGCCGGCTCTTTCGAATTTATTAACTAGCGTTGCAACTTCGCGTCCCAGAACGTCAAATATCGTAATATTTACCATTCCTTCTTTACCTACCGAATAATCAATTTGCGTTGTTGGGTTAAATGGATTGGGATAATTCTGTTTCAACGAAAATGATGTAGGTGTTGAATTATTTTGATGAATCCCCAGCGGCGAATCTGTAGTATCAATAAAAATATTATATGCTTCACCGCCGTATCCAAATCCGGCTCTTGCAGGCACTTTCTTTCCGCTTGCCATGACAGTTGAGCCATCATCGGAAACACTGACCCAAAAAAGTGAACCAGGCGTGTTTAGTGTATATATCGGCGCATTACCTGCTGAGATCTTAAAAACTAATAAATCCGGCACTGTGTTGTTATTATCCCCATAAGTTACAGCTCCGAGCACGTTGCCGTTCTTAGAAAATGAAACAGATACAACAGCATCACCCACCCCCGAATAAGTCCATACAGGCGTGCTGCCGTTTGCAGTTCTGAAGAAACGCACTCTGCCATCAAAAGAGGAACCTGTAACAAAATCAAGTGTACCAGCTGCAATCATGCTTCCGTCATTGGAAACATCAACAGAATACATCCAGTTGTAATATGTTCCGGGAGGTTCCTGAAATTGCCAAAGTAAATTATAAGTTGTTCCGTTCCATTGATAAACTTTCAGATAGCCTGAGTAATTAATAATAGCAATTATGTTTCCATTACCGCTAATTCCCTGCTGACTTTGTGTGCTGCCGGTTGTTCCGGAAAATACCAACTGTCCCGTATAAGTTTTGAATACAAAAAAACCACCATAATTATTTACGATAACCAGTGAGTCATTCCTCGAAATCTTAATTCCATTTATTAAACTTCCGCCATTTACAATCTGACCTATTTTATATTTCCAAACGGGATGCGCTGAATCGCTGGAAAATGCATAAATAGCGCTTGTATCAGTCTGTCTTGAGGAACAAGCTATCATGAACTTGCCATTGCTTGTTAATGCAACCGGGCCGGCGGTATCGGTTCCAAGTGAATAATTAAAAAAAGGAGTATTATTGGCACGGTGAAACATATAAATATTATTATATGAGCCGCTTGCTATTACATCGCCCGTATCTGAAATAGCTACGTGATTATAATAGTTTGGGGATACAAACGTATTGAATTCCCAGAATGGTATATTATTTGTATTTCCAAAAAGCGAAACTCTTTCAGGCGAATTGAGATTCCATCCGATTACCTGGTATAACCCGTTTGCGCTTGTTTGGCAAAAATCAGCGATAGAATAGGTATCGAAAACCGGCCATCTCAGAATTGACGCGTTTACTGATGAGCTTTGATATAAAACCCCTTTAGGGTTAAGTGCAACATTGCCCGGGATAATATTTTGATCTCCGGTAATAGTTTGTACCTGCGTGATTCCGTTTTGAGTTTTATATACATTTCTTGTCGTGGGTGCATTTATTTGGGATTGGAGAGTTGCGGATATTAACAAAAGAACTAGAAAAATCTTTTTCATTTCATGCCTCAACAATTAAATTCTATATACAACACAAATTTTGCTGATTCTTTAATAAGTTACAATTCAGAATGCAGGAGAGGGTAGAGATTTACATTTTGATACATTCAAACTCAAAAAAGGCGGAATCTAAATCCCGCCTTTTTAATAGTTTAACTAAGTTGAATCTCTTTGCTTGGAGATTTAAACTGATTACTTTATTAAAACCATTTTCCTGGTATCTGTGTAATCCGCAGTTCTTATCCTGTATAAATAAACTCCGCTGTTCAAATTGGCTGCATCAAAACTAACAGAATAATTGCCGGTTCTTTCAAACTTATTTACCAGAGTCGCAACTTCGCGTCCAAGAACGTCATAAACGATGATGTTAACCAAGCCATCTTTTGCGATGGAGTAATTCACCAGAGTCGTCGGGTTAAATGGGTTCGGATAGTTCTGCGACAGCTCAAACTTTGAAGGCGTATTGTTTTGGTTATTGATAATTCCTGTAACTGATTCTGAAGTATCAATAAACACATTATAATAAACGCCGCCGTTGCCAAAAGCTCTGGCATGCACAGCTTTTCCGCTGCCAATAACTGTTCGCCCATCATCAGATGTGCTGCACCAGAAGAATGAACCCGGGTCTGATACGGAGAATATCGGAATATTATTGTTATGAGTGGTTTTGAATGCCACAAGATTTTTTGCTGTATGCGTATAATAATCGCCCCAAGAACATGCGCTGAGTATTTTGCCGTTCTTTGAAAATGAAACTGCATTCACTTCATCGCCCATTCCGGTATACGTCCACAGCGGCGTACTTCCGCCCGCAACGCTGAATAATTTTACTTTGCCGTCATACGTGGAACTGGTAATAAAATTAAGCGTTCCGCAGGCAACCATGCTGCCATCGTTGGTAACATCAATGGCGGTCATCCAGTTATAATAAGTTCCGGGCGGTTCCTGATGCTGCCAGAGCATATTGTATGTTGAACCGTTCCACTGATAAACTTTCACGTATCCATTGTAATTTATCGAAGCTACAACATTTCCATTTCCGCTTATTGCCTGCTGGGTTTGAGTGCCGCCGCCTATTAATCCGCTGTATAGCATAGCTCCCGTGTAAGTTCTTAATACCCAAAAATTGCTGTATGTATTAATAATTACAAGCGAGTCATTACCTGAAATTTTTACACCGTAAATACCGGTTGCAATTCTGAATCTCCATACCGGCACATTAGAGCTGGCGTTAAATCCAAAAACCGTGCTGGAATCGCTGCGTGCAGTTGAGCCTACAAGGAAACTCCCATTGCTTGTTAACGCTACGTTAGCGGCAGTTCCTGTATCAGGCAGCGTTGTCAGGTCGAAGTTAAATGTTATGTTTCCGTTTGTACCGTTAAAAATATAAATGTTGTGATTGTATCCGCATGCAACCGCGCCGCCGTTTCCGGATACTGCAATATAATTGTACAAATAGGCCACTGGCGCCGGAAATGGGTATTCCCATATCGGCGAGCTATTTGAATTCCCGTAATCTGAGGTTCTTTCATTATTAAGGTACCATCCAACAATCGAACTGAGCCCGTTACCCGCTTCAGCGCAGAAATTCCCTATAGCGGCCGGTTCAGTGTAAGTATACCTTATTGTCGAAGCATTGCTGTCGGGATGATCGTTTCTGATTATTACCGGAGCCTGTTTGTTGTTTGAGTTGTATAATACGGGATTTGTAGTTATCACTACACGTCCCTGGTTATCATAAGAGCTGTGCACTCCGGTTAAATTATCAGGGATGTTTGAAGATGCAAAGATGTATTGTGAAAATAGAAAAACCAGAAGTACTGCTGTTTTCATTGTTGTAATATAGTTTACTTAAATAAATATTAATTATAAAATAATATTAACCAAACTAATACTATACAACATATTTTCAGGAAATAGTAATAATAATATAAGATGTTATTATACTTGCGTCAATTCAAATAAATTATTTTAGAGGATCAATTTTGAAGGCGGTTATTAACAAAAAAACAGGAAATTGGAACTGTTTTATATTGATATCAGCGGTTTATTGACCGCATTTTTTCCATGTATTTCTGTATCAGGGCTTCGTAGTCGTCGCTGTAGCTTTCTTTCTGCACGTCAAGCGCATCCTGGTTGACGCCGTTAATAATGTTGGGGCGGGAAAGTACTATTTCGGGCGGCGAGCTCCGGTCAAAGTTCTTACCGGGGCGCGATTCTCTTTTTTGTTCAAAATCTTTCTCTCTCTGCGAGAGCTGGAAATCAAGCATACGCGAGAGTATTTTTTCCTGACGTTTTTTGGTTTCGGGCGTTATGTTATTATTCTGCAGGTCCTGAATTACTTCCATCATATCTTTCTGGACTTCATCAAGATTCCCAAGCAGCTTCTTTCCGGTTTCTTCCTGCTGCTTTTTAAATTCTTCATTCAACTGCTGCATATTCTTTTGAATTGTCTGCTGCTCGCCTGAAAGTTTCTGCATCTGCGACATTTGTTCCTGTGTCAGGTTCCCCTGGTTGCCGTTGGTTCCCATTTCGCCCATCTTCTGGTTAAGCGATTGTTGCTTCTGTATCATCTGCTGCAGCGCCTGAAGTAACTGTTCAAGGCTACTTCCGGATTTACCGTTCCCGGGTTTGCCGTTCTTGCACATCTTTTCCATTTTCTCAATGGCTTTATCAAGGTTCTCCTTCGCGCTGCCCTGCGAGCTGCTGGCATCTTTGCTGTTCTTCTTTCCGAGGTTATCCGACGCCTTTCCCATATCGTTATAAGCGTCGCCAAGATTTTTGCTCAGCATAGGATTTGGCCCCATCTGCGATGAGAGGCTCATAAAATCATCAATAGTCTTTGATAATTGCCCGGTTAAAGCGTCCTGTTTTTCTTTCTGTTCTTTAAATTCATCGGAAGATGACTTTTTATCCATATCCTTCGTTTCTTCTTTCAGGTCGCCTTGTTTCTTTGACATCTCCTTCATTTTATCCAGCATCTTCTGCATCGCTTCGTTCATCTTCGAGTTTTCATTCTGCATCATGTTAGAGAGTATATCCTGCATTTGCTGGTTCATTTGGTTCAGGTCTTGGGAGAGATCGTTCTGCTTATCCTGCGCTGAATTTTTGTCGCTGTTCTGCAGGTCCTCGGAAGCGTTTTGCATCTTCTGCTCCAGCTGTTTCTTCATCATCTCCTGCAGCATCTTATCCATGTCCTTGGCGGTCTGGTCGTTATTCATTTTCTTCATATTCTCGTTAAGCTCTTTCAGCTGCTTCTGGAAATTCTCATATTCATCTTTTATCTGCTGCTGTGTTTTGGAAATGTCGTTGAGCTTATTCAGGTCCTGCTTGTCCGTGTTCTTTGTCTGTTCCTTTGCCTCGTCCTGTTTTTTTGTGATCTCGTCAAGCTTCTTTGTCAGCTCGCCAAGCTTCTGCTCGTTTAATACTTTATTAAGAAGTTCCATCGTTTTTTCAAGCGATTGTTTGAACATGTCTTCATCAAACTTGAAATTCTTCATCGCTTCTTTTAACTGGTCGGGATTCATATTCTTCATCGCTTCCTGAAGCTTCTTCAGCATGTCGCGCAGTTCCTTGGAATCGATCCTCTGGAGCATTTTCTGCAGCTCCATGTATTTTTCAAGCGTCTCTTTTGATATCTGGTTGTTGTTCTGCAGGTCCTGCATCAGGTCATCCAGTTTCTTCTGGGTATTCTGAAACTGGTTCTGAATGTTATCTATCTTATTCTGCATTTCCTGCTGTTTCTTCGCATCGTTCAATCCAAGCTCTTCCGGATTTTTGTCCAACTTCTCTTTCAGTTCATCCATGTCTTTCTTAAGTTCCATGGCGTCATCGTAAGCCGATTTCAGCGAGTTCTCTATATCGTCTTTTGTCTTTTCAGTTTTGTTCAGCAGCGCATCAAGCGAAGGATAAATAAGTTTCCTTGTATCGCTCCTTGTCATTTTAGGGCCGCTGTACGCGTCATTATCGTAAACTTCAACAAAATATTCCACTTCATCTTCGGTTCCGAGGTTGAGCCTTGTGAGGTTCCATTCATACGGCACTTCAAGTCCCGTTGCATCCGTATTCTGTATCGGTATATCGACGAACTTAAAATCCTTATCCGTAGAGCCGTACTTTGATTTGCTTATTTTATAACCGAGCCTCATTTTAGTGAAACCAAAATCATCTGAAATACGCGAGCGCACCTCGATTTGATCCTCGCCTTTTAGTGAAAGTTCGCTGTTAGGCTCGACCACTGAGATTTTGGGATATTCATCGGGTATTACGTTCAGCGTGTAATCGACAGCATTTATACTGGCTAGTTCTTTGCCGTTAAAATCTTTTGCCACATTAAATCTAAACGTTCCGTTCCTGGTCGCGGTAAACGAACCGGAGGCGTTCTTTCCGTTAATTTCCAGCGGAAGAGGCGAGCCGCCCGCAAGCTGCATAAACGATTTTGAAATATTATCTGACGATTCTATTTCAAAATAAATTCTGCTGCCCATGATTGTGGAAATTTCGGTTCCTTCAACAACTCTTGAAGGAAGCTTTGTATATGCCGGCGGGTAAACGGTAATTTTAACGCCTTTAATAACGGGCCTGCCTGTAACTGTTATTTTATATTCAGAGCTTTTAATCCCTTTGTACTCAAACGAATAAAGCGTGTTTGTGTTTACGTTGTTCACGTTCGCTTTAAATTCATTTGGCGCAAGCGCGCTTAGTTTTTCAGTATTTGATGAGAGCTCAATGCCTTCATCCGTAACAGTTTTTGTAATAAAGTTAACCTGGTCGGTTTTATAGTTCGGGTCGTTGAAAAGTACCTTCGCATTTATCTCTACGTTTTCGCCTTTTGATACTTCCGTATTACCCGGCTTTACTTCGAATGCAACGCCAAGTGAATTTTCAACATAAGTGAAATTGTAATTCACGAGCCTGTTAGCAGCCGCCTGGAATATGTTCGGGAATACAAGCATTAGGGTTGTAAATGTCAATAAGCTCAACGCAAAAACTATTGCGGAGCTTTTCAGCTTACCGAATGATATTACTTTTGAGAAGTCGTATGGCTTTGATCTTTCATTAACCAGGTTGATGCTCTCTGCAACAAGGTCGCCGGAGAAAATATTTTCTTTTCTAGTCGAATACCCATAGATCTGTATTGCGTTAAGCAGGTTATCTTTAATTTCCGGAAAGCTTCCGCCAATACGGTTAGCATATTTGTTAACCACATAAGGCTTCTTTGTACTTCCAAAAAAAGAAACTGCGCGGAGTGTAATTAAAACGGCGGTAGCGAAGAACGCAGACAAGTATCCGAAGAAAAGAATTTTCCTGACCATTGATGAAAATCCGAAAACAGCTTCTGATGAAACCAGCGCCAGCGCCAATACCACAAATGCCGACAGGGCTACCAGGCTATGCTTATATAGATTGAACAGAATATCTTTCCGGCTAACGACGGAAATCCTGTTAAGAAAGCTCTGGTATGTGAGTTCTAAGCTGCTCAATAATTGTTAATCTATCTAATTACTTAAAGCGTAAATAATGATATTTGTTCCCATTTTGAAGGCTTCTTCGCGTTTTTCGGGCGGATCTTCGTGTTCCCTCTGATCGGCCCAACCGTCGGAAATATTTGTTTCATATGTATAATAGCAGCATAATCTGCCATTTACAAAATAACCGAACCCCTGCGGTGGCTTACCGTCATGTTCATGAGTTTTCGGGAGCCCTGCGGGGAAGTTGAAATGAATATTATATATTTTGTGGTTAAATGGTAATTCCTTCATTTCCTGGTCAGGAAACACTTTTTTCATCTCGCGTCTGAACGCTACATCCATTCCGTAATCATCATCCGCATACATGAAACCGCCGCGCTCAAGGTATGACCTTAGCCGCTTTACTTCTGAATCATCAAATGAAATATTTCCGTGCCCGGTTATAAGTACAAAAGGATAGTTGAAAAGATCGTCGGAAGCGATATCTACGGTATAGAATTTCGGCTCGTCAACATCAACTACCGTATTCTTTTTCAGATAATCCATCATATTCACTTCGCATGACGGGTCGTTATACCAGTCCCCGCCACCCGAATATTTAAGGCGCGCGATCTTAAAAGCATTGGGAGAAGTACCCTGACCGCTTTGCTGTGTATTGCCAAAAATTAATGGCAAAAATATCAGAATTACCGAAAAAAGAGCCTTTTTCATTAATAAAATATGACTAAAATTAATTTCAACTACAAGGTTATTGAACAGAAAAATGGTTAGAAGCAGTTAAAAAAAACGGCAAATTTCTTTCAAATGGGAAAGAAAAAACAACTTCTTATAATTTTCTCATTATAACCGTTGAGCGGGAGAGGAAATGCCCGCCTGCTTCGCCCCAGTAATAATTGTATGCTATATTTCCGGCGTCCCATATCTCTATCGAGATTTCCTCGCGAAATATCTTTTCGTCGCTTCTTTCCCCAAACCCAAATATGAAAATTGTTTTATTCCCCGGTATTCTTCTGAACCTGCGGAGCTTAAATACGCAAACGGTGGGCACATTGTAATTCAATGTCCAGAGGCATAGTTTATTGTGGTTATTATAGGCTATTAATGTATGTTCCTCATTGAAAAGTACGGTTTCGGAACTGAAAAGGTTATCCAGGTCATCAAATTCATTTCCGTGTATTCCAACTGCGCGGTATTTAATATTTACGCCTTTGTCATTTACAACAGGGATAATTTCAAGCAATCCTCTGAACTGAACATCTTCATGATTTACACCCAGACCTGTATAAATACCTTTGCAGCTTAACAGAATTTCTAAGGGCTCTATTTTATTTTCTATTTTACTTTCTGTTTTATCTTTCGTCAAAATTAAACTCCTGTTTCAGAATAGAGTATAGTTTTAGATCCTGGTAAGCGCCTTTTACAAACATTTGCTCTCTAAGCGTTCCTTCGTATTTCATTCCGCATTTTTGCATAACTTTTTCCGATGCCGCATTTTCAATTTTGCAAAGCGCTTCTATCCTGTTAAGATCCATTGCCTCAAATCCGAACCTCAGCATCCTCTTTAAAGTTTCTGTCATTATTCCTTTGTTCCAGTACCGCGATGATATCGCATAACCGACTTCGGCCCTGCGGTGTTCAGGATTCCAGTTGTGGTAGCCGCCTGTTCCGATGAGCTTGTTATTTTCTTTATAAACAATACCCCACGGACTCGGGATCCCGTTTTCGTATTGCAATAATATTGACTTTAAAAACGCCATTGAATCGGCGACCGTACGGTGATAATCCCATGTAACATGTTTCGAAACTTCAGGCATAGATGCGTATTCGAACACGTCATTAGCGTCGCGCATGGTAAGCCTTCGAAGTCTCATCCTGGGCGTCTCAAGCGTTTGCAGGTCTTTGAATACATTGCCGATATTTGATATTCCGGTCATCCTGGACATTTCAAATCATATTAAAAATAAATTTAACTAAAATTACAGGAATAGAATATGTAAATCCGTGGCGCTATTGAAGTATTTAATTATAGATAAATTATGAATAAATTGTAACTATTAAATATATACAGCAGGTTTTTTTGCTTTTGTTATGCGATAAGAAATTAACGGTTATTATTATAGCAATTATTTTATTTGAATTTGTATCTTTGTAAATGAATCCACTTGTAATTTCAACATGGAAACACGGCATAGCCGCCAATGAAAAAGCTTACGAAATTTTAACCGGAGGCGGGAACTCACTTGATGCCGTTGAACAGGGCGTCAGAGTTGCTGAAAATGACCCGGCGGTATTGAGCGTTGGATATGGCGCTTTGCCTGATGCGGAAGGCAGACTAACGCTGGATGCGGCTATTATGGATTGGAATGCCCGCATAGGTTCAGTAGTTTGCATTGAGCATATAAAGAACCCTGTATCTGTTGCGAGGCTGATCCTTGAAGTTACAGAGCATGTGTGCCTGGCCGGCGAAGGAGCGTTTAATTTTGCCGTGATGAACGGTTTCCAGCCGGATATTCTGCACTCTGAAAACTCGATAAGAAAATACAACGAGTGGAAGGCGGGTAATTACGGGAAGTCGCAGGAATTTCATACCGACGAATACAAAGTTAAGAAGCTTGGCATAAACGAAGACGGCAACCACGATACGATAGGCATGGTGGCTATTGATAAAGACGGGCATCTATCCGCAGCATGCACAACAAGCGGCACGGCATGGAAGCTGCATGGAAGAGTAGGGGACTCGCCCATTATCGGCGCGGGATTATATGTTGACGGCGGCATTGGCGCGGCGGCGGCAACCGGGCGCGGCGAGGAATGCGTTAGGGCGTGCGGCAGTTTCCTGGTAGTTGAGCTTATGAGGCAGGGCATGGATCCGCAGGCAGCCTGCGAAGCCGCTTCAAAGCGCGTTATTAAGCTGAACCTGCTCTCGCATAAGAACCGCGACCATGAATACCAGGTGGGGTTTGTTGCCATCAACGCTAAAGGCGAGTATGGCGCAGCAAGCGTAAGAGACGGTTTTGAATATGCTATATTTGAAAACGGAAAAAACGAATTAAGAAAAAGTAAATTTATTATTGATAAGAATTTTGAAATTACCGACCTGTAAAGTACAGGTTATGATATCAGGAATTTTAGTTTCCAAAGCTAATTGACGGAATAACGATATGATAATATTAACAAACGCATCAGTATTTTCTTTCAGCGCTAACAGGGAGTTTGCCAGTTATTACATTCTAATAAACGGCCTTAAAATAACGGATATGATAGACGTAAGAGATGCGAGGGCCGCGGAAAAACTGAAAGACTGGATGGGGAAATATCAGGATTCAGCCGAAGTTTATGATTGCACCAATAAGATTGTCATGCCGACATTTATTAATGCTTGTTTAAAGTCTGAAGGCGCCCTAATCAATTACCTGCTTCGAAACAGGCATTATGAAGTTCATGACGGCGATATTTACACCGATCTGATTTTCAATTATATCTACCAGGAACTTGAGCATAGCGAGATCAGCGAGGACCTTGATAATATTTATAGTTTTTCATATGCAAGAAATCTGAAATCAGGCATTTCAGCGTTAAACGAGTTCTCGCTTAGGAAAGACGGGAATCACTTAAGCCATATTACCAAGGCTCTCAAAATCACGGGACAGTCAGCTTCGGTTGCATACCCGGTGAGGCAGGAAATGGAAGAGATCAAAATGTTTAAGTTTTTGAATCCTGCAAATTATCTTACCGATGAAAACCAGCTGACTATGTTTGATATCACATCTATTACTGAATTAAGAAGCCAGGGCGTTGAAAAATTGTTCCTAGAAATTGCCACGAACAAAGATGTGACGGATAATTTCAGGCAGACATTCGGCAAACCTATAATTAAGTACCTTGATGAATACGGGCTTGTTGATACTAAAACATTTCTTATCAACCCGCTCTACCTGAGCTACGATGAATTAAAGATCATTAAAGAAAAAGGAGCGAGCGTAATTGTATGTCCAAGGGACCTGCTGTATTTTACACACAGGTATTTCCCTATTGATGATTATATTAATTTCGGAATCAAATTCTCTATAGGTACCGGCTGGCTGGGCGAAGATATTTTTAAAGATCTGCGGTTCTTCAGGAATAAATATAAGGAACTGAATCTTTCGAGCCTTGAACTGCTTAGGGCGATAACAATAACGCCTCACGATATGTTTTTCGGCGGCGATAAAAGCGGCGAGGACGCTTTTACTATAGATATAAACAAGAGGGCCGATCTAACTATGATAGACCTCTCAGATATACGATTCCAGTTCTTCCCGCAAAGCATGGTTTTTGAAGATATTTGCGATTTCATGGTTGATAACCTCACCTCGCTCAGTTTTTCCGACGTTATTTTAGGAGGGGAGTTCAGGGTTAAGAATGGCAGGCTGGTTAGCGCTGATGAAGCGGAAATTATCAAAGCGGCGGCTTTCACCCGTGAGAGATTGTATAAAGTGGGAAAATATGAACAGCTTGCCGAAAGAAAGAGACAGAGAGAAAGCGTGCAGGAACTTGACCTTAGCGCCAGGGACTCCCAGGAAATAAAAATGTTCTCAGATTCGACAGGGGAAAGCACAGTTGAGGTATTTGATTCAAGAGAAGAATTCAGAATAAAGGGTAAAGTTTCATCTCCCAAGAGGAAAATTCCGCTGACGCAAAAAAATCTGTTCGATGATCTGGAGAAAAGCGCGTTTGTCCAGGCTGATGAATACAGGGAAACCCCTGAGTTTAACCTGCTGTTCACGGAGGTTAACGAGTTAAAGGAATTTGACGAAGAAATTCAGCATAATAAGCTTATCGATGAAAAAATTCTGAAGCAATCAGCTTATGATAAGAAGATTGAAAAGAAGAAACCCGAAGGAGCGGACAGTAAAATTGAGCTTCCTAAAAATGTGAAGCTTCGCTTTGGCGATGATTAGAACCGGGATCAAAGAAGTAAAAGAACTTTCCAAATAATATTAACTACAAAAGACTCACAATACTGCTTGCCGTTGTTTTGATCGGGCTTCTTTCCGACCGTTTTGTATTTGTATCAAACGGGGTGAAAATTGATTTAAACCCGCCGGTACTTAGGGCAAGCGTCACATCAGAATTAACAGTAAGCGTTTACCCCATAAATTCACTTGGGTTCAAAACTCCGTTCGGAGAAACCAATGCAAGATTTGAAATTGAACAGGGCGCTAATCTGGTTCAAATGCAGGATGTTTCACCGGGCATTGTAAAGATACGCTCTAAAGGAGTTGAAGGCGAGGCAACGCTTGGAATCTACGCTTTAAAATCGGGTGTCCTGCTTCAAAAACTTCTGATAAAAATCCTTCCCAAAGATCTAACCGCAAGGATCTTTGGAGCCCGCGCTACTTAATAGAGTATAAAATTAATTTTGAAGATGAGTTCTGAAGCGGATATTCTTTGCTGGGATATGCCGCAAGATATTTTAAGAGCTCATCGTTAATTTTCTCTTTTTCTACTATTGCAAGATATTCAGCCCCGTTTTGCTTCAATGAATTTACAAGGCTTACACTTAAATCTCCCGTCCTGATCGACCAGCCATACCTGTGCGCGGGACCAAGTAATCTGGGATCTCTTGGGTCAGTATCAGTGATAGACGCAATTACAAGGCTGTTTTGTCCGGTATTTTGTTCTATTATCTCCGCGGCATGCTGCCTTGTCCAGTCCGGTTTATAATACCATCTTTCAGTAAACCAAATACAGTTGATTATCAGCGCAGCTAATAATATTGCCGTAATGACCGTTCCTTTATTCCCGCCTTTGGCGCTAAGCTTTCTGTAAATGTAATCGATCGATACAGCTATGAAAAATGAGGAAATTACCAGCAATGGAATTTGATAATAATCGTGGATGATATTTAAACTGAAAAATATCAGCAGGTATATTATTGTCCCTAATCCATAAAAACCAAAAATATTCTTCCTCGTTTCGCCGTCTGTTTTCAAAAATAATCCTGAAATAAAAAAAATTATGCCTATGTAACCTGTGCACGATTCAACAAACCTGAAGAACAGCGTTTTCCAGTTTTCGAAATTCAGTCTTTGCGGCAAATCTCCAAAATACCATGAATCCATATTTGTAAATTTAAAATAGTCCGGTATGAAAGACCAATCGGGCGCCGATGCGTTTAATCTGACTGTATACACTTGCCAGATAATAAATGCGAGAACGGGAATGGCCAATATTGGCAGAGCTTTTAACAGGAATTTAATCTTTTTTTCTTTGAGTATGAAATATAACAATGGGATGTACAGAAAAAATACATAAGGCGCTTTTATTAAGAATGCAATTGTGCCCATCCCTGACCCAATTATTATAGCCCAATAACTTGACTTTTCAAATCCAATCAAATAATAATAGAACATTCCAAACGCGAAGAACAAAGTTGGAATGTCTATGAATAAAGCACGCGAATAATAAAGGCTCATTGGCGCCATCAGATAAATCAGCGTGGTTATGTTTGCAAGTCTTGCGTAAAAGAGCCGCTTTACTATCCGGTTTAAGTAATAAGCTGAACCCAGCGAGAACAGTACTATCACAAGCCTGGCATAAAACAAACTATCGCCAAATATGGAATACAGAACTGATATTATTACGGAGATCAAAGGGAACTCAAGGGCTAAGGTCCTGAAACCGCCCATCCAGCAAACGCCGGGCCTGAGTAAGTTTATTCCGTGAGTGAAAAAGTCGTAAGCATAGAATTCAGTATCAAACTGTCTCCATGCAAACGGCTCTTCGATTACGGAGCCGAAATGAAAAAATCTTTGCGCAATTAATATGATCAGGAAAATAAAAAAAAGGAAGGTGAGCTTTTTGGACCCGGGGCTGAAGCCTGGCATCAGCTTTTTGCCCTGGCTTTACCGCTGTAGTAAAACTTATAGAATATCGTCTCAATAACCGTTAGCAGCAGAAGTGAAAAAGCGGCGCGCGGGAACATGAGGCTTAAGCCTTCAGGCTTTATGAAAAAGCCCAGCAGGAACTCCGAAAAAGTCCAACCCACGCTGAAGATAATGATAATAAAAAGAATGCTCAAAAAGGCGCTTAATCCGCCTTCTTCAATTAAATTCTTTGTGAACATATAAACAAGAAATACAACATGAGCGTAAAAAACAATTACCGGTATCATATGCTAAAAAGCCGCCTTTGAAAAAAACATTTCTTTTAACGTTTTCATAATAATTTTCAGGTCAAATATCACAGACCAGTTCTCAATATAATAAATATCATACTCAATTCTCTCTGCAATAGAAGTATCCGAGCCCCTGAGCCCGTTTACCTGCGCCCAGCCGGTAATGCCGCATTTCACCCTGTGGCGCTCAAGGTATTTAGGGATCTTCTCTTTCATCAGGTTAACAAAATGCTCGCGTTCAGGCCGCGGGCCTACTATGCTCATTTCACCTCTTAACACATTTATGAACTGGGGAAGCTCGTCAAGCGAGAATTTTCTCAGGAACTCTCCTATCGGTGTGTAGCGAGTATCGTTTTTCTTTACGAATACTGCCCCTGTCTCTTTTTCAGCGTTGATCACCATAGACCTGAACTTTATCATACGGAAGTTTTTGCCCGTCATGCTGACCCTCTCCTGCCTATAGAATACCGGCCCGCGCGAAGTAAACTTAACCGCCAGCGCCAGCATAATAAATAAAGGGGAAGATATGATCATAACGCTCAATGCAAAAGTGAAATCAAATATACGCTTCACCATCTTGTTCCATATGTTCATGGGGATGCTTTTTATCTTCAGGAACGGAATCGAATCTATTTCCTGCACCCTGACTGATGATGTTATCATCTCAAGAAAATCAGGCGCCAGCAGGAACTCGATATTCTCGCCCTCGCATTGCCTCATTAGCTCGAAAAGCTCGTCGTTCTGTTTGGAAGGCAGCGCGATTAGAACAGTATCCACTTTATTATTTTTAATAGCGTCAAGTATTCCTGAAAATGTTCCGAGCCTGTTTCTTCCTTCAAGAAAGTTTTCTCCGTCAAAATCATCCTCTTCAATGTATCCAACAATATTATATCCGGCGTAAGGATGTTTGATAAAATTATCGTAGATATCTTTGGCGGCTGAATTATTTCCAACAACCAATGCGTTTCTGCGCGCTTTCCCTTTATTATAAAGCGTCTTTTCTATCTTTAAAACAATGTACCTGCCAAACGTTATAAATATCAAAGTGGTTATCCATAACAATACAAATACGAGCCTTGAATAAGGGAAAACCCTGTAAAAGAAAATAAGCCCGAATGAGAAAATTATTCCGAAAGTTACAAGCCTGCCGATGAGAAAAAATTCGTCAAAAATGAACACAACCCTTCGCGGGCGGTACATTTTTCTCGACTGGAATATCAATATCCAGACAGGCATCGCCATTAATGAAAGCGTTATGTATCCGCTGATAGGAGGGACAGGGCCGTCTAAAGGAAATATTTTGCTTAACGGAGAATAGAACCTGAGCCAAAATGACAACAGGAAGGAAGCTTCAATAGCTGCCAGGTCCGACAATATTGTAATTGCAGGAACCAGAATTTCGGAAGTATTCGACTTTTTTTGCAAAATCAGCCTAAATATGCATGTTTTTTCTATTCGAATATATAAAAATCAATCATTATTAAATATGTATATGAATTACCCTTATGTTTTTAAGAACGCCATTTTCCATTTAGAAATTGATAAAATGAAACTAACTTGTATATCATTATGAATATTTTACTATTAAATGCTCTTGATATATATGGGGGCGGCGAGTTCTTTGTCTACCAGTTTGCCGACCTACTGAAAAAGAATGGCCATAACGTATGGGTTTCATGCAGGAAAGATAACCTGATCTATGAAAAATGTATCAAGGCTGGTATAAATGTTTTTCCTCTTGACTATCCCAAAAAGGGAAAAGGAAAACTGCTGAAAATTATTAACGCGCTCAAAAAGTTCATAGTCCAAAACAAAATTGACCTTGTGCATTCCAATACAAATTATGACAGGACCGCGGGGGCTTTTGCAGCCAAATGGGCAGGCGTTAAACATGTAACAACTAACCATAGCTTCCACTCGATTGAGTATAACCCAACGCACTGGTACCGCAATACAAGGCTTGTGGACCAATTTATTGTTGACGGAGAGTGCACTAAAGAACTTTTGCTGAAAGACGATAGTATTGAAGAAGACAAAATTACTTTGATACACCTTGGAATAGCTCCGGACACTATGAAACGGGATTTCAAGCTGCGCGCTAAGATCAGAAATGAATTTAGTTTAGGCGATAAACAAATTCTTATCGGCAACGTCGGGCGGATGGTTGAATTCAAGGGGCAGGAGTACTTACTCAGGGCATTCCCCGCGGCGCTTCAGAAATTTCCGGATTCCAGATTAATGATAGTTGGCAGCGGGAAACTCGAAAAGCAGCTTCACTCACTGGCGGAATCTCTTGGAGTAAAGAATGAAGTTATTTTCCCCGGATTCAGAGACGATATGCAGGCGGTTTATTCATCATTTGATATCTATGCGCATACATCAGTTGAGGGCGGCGGCGAAACATTTCCGTATTCAATGCTATATGCGCTGGCACAGGGGCTGCCAATGGTGATAACAAGAGTCGGCGATATGCCTGCTATGGTTGATGATGGAGGAAACGGCTTTATAGTGGAAGATAAGAAACCTCATTTGATATCTGAAAAACTTATTTTATTGCTTGGAGATGAAAATCTCAGAAAGAAAATGGGGGAGGAAAGCCTGAAGATAATTAACTCAAGGTTTACGGAAGATGTAATGCTTAAAAACATTGAAGGCGTTTATAAAAAAGCTTTGGGAATAAAAGAGTGACGAATCCGGGGGTCAAAAGAGTGTCTTTTTTTTACTAAATTGCACTACTGGAATTTAGAAATCAAACTTTAATAAAATCAGAAAGGTAATATTATGCACAAAATGAAGGTTTTTATCGGAATCCTTGCTTTAGTTGTATTAGCAGGATTTACAAATAAAGCTTACAGTCAAAGCGCCCCGGTTATGTATTTCTGCGAGAAATATGACGGCGGCGAAGTAGGGATCAGCGACCGTTTTACCACAGGTTATTTAACAGTTATGGTAAAATGCGATTACGCATTGGGCCTAACCGACGTTACAATCCAGTTCGATAAGTTTAATTGCAGCACAAATAAATTCGATTACTACAAAGATTTTCCATACACAGTAACCGCTGATATGAAGTATATATATTTTGCAAGCAAAGACCTGAACTTTGATAAACCCGGGGTTTTCAGAGTGTACTTGCTTAACAGCTCAAGACAAACCGTGGCGAGCGCATTGATCGAAATAGTTAATAAGTAGTTCTTCGGTAAATAGTTTTGTAAAATAAAAAAAGGGGCGCTAAAGCCCCTTTTTCGTGCTTTATATTTCTTTTTTAAATCTACTTTATTAGCACCATCTTCTTACTATCCACAAAAGTCCCGGCTTCTATCCTGTAGAAATATAAACCAGAGGCGTATGATGAACCGTTAAAGCTGAAATCATATGTGCCAGCCAATTTGTATTCGGTCTTAGAGAAAACTACTTTTCCAAGCAGATCATATACTTTAATAGAAACCAATCCATCTTTTGGCAGATCGTATTTGATCATTGTTTCAGGATTGAACGGATTTGGATAGTTCTGGTAAAGCTTAAATACCTTCGGAATGCTGATATTGTTTTGACCGGTTTTAATGCTTGCTTTGCTTTGTATCCCCAAAACCATCATCATATCCGATGCAATTTTTTCTTTGAATTCCTTTTTTGTTGACGGATTGAACTTAACCGTCCGTGATTGTAACTCGGCTTTATCATCTTTTGTATATTTTTCATTTTTACGAGCTTTGCCCTCATTATCCGATTCTTCTTTTTGTTTCTTTAGAAACACATCTTTAACCAGTTTATGCGGATCCTTGTTTTGGAATTTTGCTTCTGGATATTCCAGCTTGGAAACTATATTTGGCGCGCCGCCTCCGCTGTTCATTAGCAATACAACAGCCGCTCTATCCCAGCTCGCCGTTAGCCTTCTCAGCGGGTCGGGATTGTAATTCATTATATTTTCGTATCCCGCTATAGCTTCGGTGAACGCTCTTTGCTTTACAAGGCACATTAAATAATAATTGTATGCTTTTTCAACAAAGTTTGTTAAGTCCTGATAGTCGGATATTTTTTGAACAAGATATGTTTTTAACTGTCCGAATAATACCGTTGTGGTATTTTGGTTATTTGAAGTATCGGAAGCCTGATAGCATAAATATAATTCATCCAAAGCTGAGGCAAGATACTTACTTGTGTCGTATGTATTTATTAGTTGCACTGAATTACTTATAGCTTCTGAATAATCTTTTTGCATTTTCTGATGCAGGATAAGCGCATACAAAGTACGATCATTATTTACTGGAGGAGCTTTTGTAACGCTTGACTCACCTCCGCCTAAACCACCGTTTCCGGGCCCGGGAGTGACAGATATTGAATCATAAATGCCGCCGCCCATATTGGTTACAGCATAACTGATTGGCGTGTTATCGCCTGTAGATGGACAGGTTTCGCTTGTTGGAGTATAGTTAACGCCTGCCAGATTACCTCCGCAATAGATTTGGAATTGCGGTGGTGTAGTATTCCAATAGTTGTTTGCCGCGGCATAATATGGATTCATACTGCAAAGATTTGGCAGGTCGCCGCTTATGTGGCTATTCGTAGGTATATCGTAAATATAAAAGCAGTTTTTACCCTGGTCTGTGTACAAATTACTTCCTGATTCGAAATAAGCGCAGGTGTATGATTTTTGCGCGTCTTTATAATCCAGATATATTTTGTTGTAACCGCCGTACCAAGTAAATGTGCCGTCGCCGTTTAATACAGGGGCTAGCCGCGCCGTGGAATTTTCGACCATTGTTAAAGTATTGCCTGTAAGCGATTTTAAGCTATTATTGTAAAAATTAAGATTACAGCTTATAAGCTCCGCTGCCAAACTGTAATTATCATTCTGGAAATTATTATTCTTGAAATCGCCGGCAATGTTGTAAGCCAATAAGCCTGTTATACCGCCTGAATTTGGCCCGTAGAAATTATTATAAGTAATATAGAAAGGCGTTATGATTCCGGCATAGCAATCAAGCCTTATCTGCGCGCCTGTTCCGCCTTCGAAAGTGTTATAGTTTATATCCAGATGATAATTTTCAGGAAGCTCGCCAAGATCATTTGTTACCTCAAGCAGATCGCCAGTGAGATTGTAACAGTTAAATATATTGCTTAAAACATAAAGATTTGTACCGTTATCTATTGTTACTTTTCCATCATTAAAAGTATTTCCCGATATGTTAATTTGACTGGTGTCGTGATATTTATCATTTGAAATATCAACGCAGGTTGCGGCTCCTGTGAATGTGCAATTTGATATTGAACAGGCGCCGCCATTTGTAAACTTTAAACCGTTCCATGAAGTACCGGTAAAAGTGCAGCCGTTGGCGTTCAAATATGCTCCATTAGTAAATTCAATTCCTGAATTCTGGTCAAATGAAATTGTGGTACCCGGATTAGCTTCCAGATAAGAATCCGGGCCATCAAATACAATTTTGCAATTTTGACCGAGATTAACTTGTGCCTGGTCATTAAGTATAATATGTCCGCCGCTATCAGGGCAGCCTATATTATTTGAATAATTATCTGAATAAGGACAGTTTATTCCTATATTGTATTTGCCATTTTCGCTGAGAGTGTATTGTAAACCGCGGGTTATGGCGTTGCAGTTATTTACAACAGCATTATCATGAATATATATTTCTGAATATTGCGAGCAAAGTATTTCAGAATGATAATCCCACAACATATGTGAATTCCCATATAATGAAATTGTGGCATGCGGCCATAAATTAATAACGCCGTTAGTACTGACTTCGGAATGACAATTATTTTGAAATACAACGGAAGAACCCGATGCCGGATTCATAGATCCTTTAACGTTCAGGTTTGCATACGGTTCAATTAACAAAAAGGTTCCGAGACCGGAATTTGGCAGATCATAAGGATTAAAAGTCAACGTATGCCAATTAGGATAAGAGCCTATATTTAATGATGCGCCGGTTTGAGTACTTGGATCGCCCTCGATTATTATTGATGGCGGAGAATTTTCAATGTACGGTGCAGAAGTTGGAGTAGAAATATTTTTCTCAATTGTCAAATTTAAAGATAACACTCCAAATTCTTCTCTTTGAAAAATGTGATTTTGGTTTAATATTCCACCACCTGGATTACAATCTTTTCTTGGATCTTGTGGTATTACTGTATAAGGATTATTTATTTGTTGACCAGAATTGTATCTAAAATCACCGTAGGCTTTATTTCGCCAAAAGTTTGGATAAACTTGATGCCAAGATTCAATTTTTCTGTTTGAAGGTATGGGCACAAGACCAGACATATTGCCCCACATATATTGTAATTGCGGACTACCAACCCATACGAGTTGAATTACGATATCGCTTGCAAAACTATACTTTCCATAATCATCATCATATTCAATTGTGAAATAATCATCAGGAGGATAATTTATTGGGTCTGGGTCTGGATTTATATCAGAATACCAAATATCAAATCTGTATCGACCGAATCCAAGTACTGCCGAATTCCCAGGATTTGTCAATCCTCCAGCTCGGTCAAAATCCATTACGATATGATTTGATAGTCCGCTTGCGACATGAAAATAATCTTGAGAAGAATTTCTACCATTAATGAAATCAATTTTATTTTGCCCCCCTTGATGTGTCTGTACCATATACAAATTGTATCCTCTAATTGGATCGCTTTCGGTTGGATACCAATCCGCATTAAAAACCATACTGACCGGATAAACTTTAACGGTTATTGTCGTCCCAATTTGATTTGTAAAATCAATCTCCCACGGATTGGCAGTGGCGTAATTAATAAACAAAGCTATATTTAAAAACAAATAAATAGGTAAAAACAAGATTTTCTGATTCATTATTTGTCTCCTTTGTTGCTTTTATTTGAGAAGAATCATTTTTATAGTATTAATAAAAGTGCCATCAGCATATAAAGAACAAAAATAAATGCCGCTAGCAAATTCAGAACAATCTATGTCTAATATGTAAGTCCCAGCAGTTTGATTTTTAGTTATGATATTTCTTAATAATTTTCCTGAAATATCAAATAGAGAGATGCGAATATTGCTTTGTTTTAGTATTTGAAAAGAAATTCGAGTCGACGGATTAAATGGGTTAGGGTAATTTTGAGCAAGGGTCCAAGCTACAGGTACTGAACTATTAATTCTTTGAATTCCAAATGGGGGAAGATTAGTAAGAGAACTGTCAATCCTTGCAGCGTAGAAATCATCTTGGACACTCGTAATTGTCGTATATCCGGCAAGTACATAATCGCCGGATGTTGAATTTGGTGCTGCGATTATACAACTCAGACTTGTAGCTCCTCTATTATCAATTATAATTTTTTGATTAGTTATGTTAAATGTCGAATCGAGTGTTAGAATTCTGGTGTTAAACCAAATAGCGCTATCTCTTTTCAATACTAATACGTATTTATTATTGTTAATAAACATTAAATCGGAGGTATATTCATCGGCAGAAGTATTAAATTCTTTGAAGAAAGTTTGATTTCCATTTAAGTCGGTTTTCATTATGAATGATCTAATATATCCTGAACCGGCTGTGTCAAATTTTGATCCTGCTATTAAATATCCGCTATTTATTGTTTTTATTTTATCAAAAGAACGAGATTTCCCATAATATTGTTTAGCCCAAACAATATTCCCGATGTCGTCAACATTGGCAATATATCCCTTGCCTGAATCAGTTGGTGAATCACCAACACTGCCACAAACTATGAATCCATTTGTGGAGGATAATATAATAGTGGTAAAATCTGGCCTATAAGTAAAATTGTAATACTTTTGCCAAATTAATGCTCCATTTGAATCTAATCTATAAATATATGAGTCTAAATTTCCTCCGTCCCCACATCCAATAAACCCATTATCTAAAGTTCTAATAATACTTGATGAACTATGACCTCCATAATGATTGAGCCAAGCAATTTGTCCATTTGGCAAAATACGAGCTGCATATATTGTATTTGAATACCCAGTGAATACACAACTGCCATCTGAAAGAGGAACTGATGCCAATATCATGGGAATCTGACTTATTTTCTTTTGCCATAATGTATCCCCAAAGGCGTTAATTTTTATTACATAACCGTAAGTTGGAATGAAACCTGCAAAACCAGCAATGTATATGTTGTTTCCATCAGCAGGGCATACTGTATATGCGCCATCTTCGCTGTGAGCAGAATCATCATACGTTCTCTGCCAAGTAATAGACTGGCAATAGCAATTATTATTTAAAAATGAAGAATTCGCAGCGAATAAAGTGCAAAGTGTGCAGAAAATGAAGAATTTGGATGATATTGTAAAAGTTTTTTTCATGCTTTTATCGTTTTATGTTGGGAAAAACTTAACCCAACAAACAGGAAAGAGCAAGTAATTTATTTATCTATAGTTATTTTTAAAGAGCTTCCGATGGTCATTACAAACATAATATACACACAAGGGCTTTTCCTATGACTTCCGGCATAATGAAACATGATAATTATCATTGCCGTAGTGACGGTAGCCTGTTCAGGAAATAAAAAAAACCAATCAAAAGACTGGTTTCTTTTAAATAAAAAAATGTTTATTATTAATTTGTAATTATTAAACTACCTCACAGGTAATAACACAAATATTGTCAGATCCCATAGAGCATGTGAAATTATTCCCGGCCAGAGAGATTTGTAACGTTTAAATACATAGCCCCAGAAGAATCCGCAAATGAGCGCCGCCATAAAGAGCATAAAGTTAAGCGCAATAATATGAACCGCGCCGTAAATGAGCGAAGCTATAATCCATCCCGCGTTCTCGCCATATTTATGCGCCAGCGTGTCCTGTACAAACCCGCGCCAAAACACTTCTTCCGCGGGCCCTATGAAAAAGAAAAGCAATAAGCCTATTACAGTCGGATCAAGCAGGGTTTTATTTGAATAAACGCCGTTAACTTGGTTATTGGCGAAGTTAAAAATGAGAGCTGAAATTTTATCCCCGGTAAAGAACACAAGATATAGAATTGCGGCAGAAACAATTCCGGCAATTATATATTTATTCTCATAATAATAAAGCCTGAAATTTATATCAGGCCCGAATTTGTGATTTATGTATATAGAAATGCCCGCAAGAGTCCCTGCGGCAACAATCATTTCGTACCAGAAATTAAAATGCTTGAGTGAAAACATTTCAACCCAGAAAACGACTGCGATTAATATAAGTATGATGCAATATTTAAAGCGGGTGTTCATGGTTGCAAATTTAATAAATAATAATCTGAATTAATCTGCTCAAAGTATTATACATGACTAACTCATAGAAGCTGTATTCTCTATGCAATTCTTACAAGGTCCATAGAATCCTTATAATTCATAAGAAAATGTGCCCTGATATTCTTGTTTTCTTCAGCCCGCAGCTGTGAATCGTTATCGGCAAGCTTCATTGCAGATTTTCTTGCGCCTTCTATCAGCGGCATATCTTTTGATATATCCGCAACGTTGAATTTCAGCTCGCCTGATTGCCTTGTGCCGAAAAACTCACCCGGCCCGCGTAGTTTCATATCTACTTCCGATATTTTAAAGCCGTCTGTAGTCTGTACAATAGTTTCCAATCTCTCTTTTGAGATATCTCCGCCGCCTTCTGCCATTAATATACAGTATGATTGCTCTGCGCCTCTGCCTACGCGTCCCCTCAGCTGGTGCAGCTGCGATAAGCCGAACCTTTGCGCCTCTTCAATTACCATTATTGTCGCATTCGGAATATCAATACCTACTTCGATTACGGTTGTTGTAACTAAAATATCCAGCTTCCGGTCTTTAAATTCTTCTATTGTCTGATCTATTTCATACCATGGCAGCCTTCCGTGTATAAGCCCAACTCTTAAATCCTTAAATACATTCTTACTCAACAATTCGAAGTGTTGAACCGCGGACTTCAGATCAAGTTTTTCGGACTCTTCGATAATTGGATAAACTATATATGCCTGCCTGCCTTTTTTTATTTCATCGCGAATGAAATTATAAACTTTCAACCTGTCACTTTCAAATCTAAGCGCTGTTTTAATTGTTTTTCTGTTCTTAGGAAGTTCATCAATGACAGAAACATCAAGGTCGCCGTAAACTGTCAGCGAGAGCGTTCTGGGAATAGGCGTCGCCGTCATAACAAGCACATCGGGATTCAGCCCCTTCTCGCGCAGCTTAGCTCTTTGAACAACGCCAAACTTATGCTGTTCGTCTATTACCGCAAATCCAAGTTTTTTGAATGCAACCGTTTCCTGAATCAGAGCATGTGTGCCCACTACAACATTTGCCTGGCCTGATTTTATTTCGCCGAGTATCTCTTCCCTCAGTTTCTTTTTCTGGCCGCCAACAAGCAGCGCGGTCTTTAAACCAAGCCCGTTAAAGTATTGCTTAAGTACTTTATAATGCTGTTCCGCCAGGATTTCAGTCGGGCACATGAACGCCGCCTGGTAACCATTTTCAATTGCAATAAGCATCGCGAATATCGCGACAATAGTTTTACCGCTTCCAACATCGCCCTGCAGCAGCCTGTTCATCGGCTTTGTGGATTTCATATCCGCGCGGATCTCTTTTATTACTTTCTTCTGAGCCCTGGTGAGCTCAAATCCAAGTAAATCTTTAAAAAGCTTTTCGAATTTTTCCCCGACCTTATCGAATGAAATACCTTTTTCTTCATTTTCTATGGTTTTTCTCCTGAGCGCCATTACGAGCTGAAGATAAAACAACTCTTCAAACGCCAGCGTCATCCTTGCTTTTTCTTTGTCTTCTAAAGTATGCGGATAATGTATTCTTAATATTGCGTTTTTATGCTCAAGCAGGTCGTTATCGGTTCTGATCTCTTCGGAAAGAACTTCATGCATCCTGCCGGAATAATTCTTCAGTGCATTAAAAACTATTTTGGTAAGCGTCAACGGCTTTACCCATGTTTTCTTTAACTCGCCTGATAATATGTAGAGTGGGATCAGCGGGTATTTTAAAAGCTCATTATCGCCGGCATCAAATTTCTTGTGGTCGCGCAGGTCGAACTGCACACCCTTTTCGAACATGTTGTAGTTTACTTTACCCCAGAACATATACCTATCGCCAACCTGGAACTGCCGCTCCCTGTAAAAGAAATTTCCCCATATAAGGCACTCAATTACACCTGAGTCATCTTTAACCATAACCTTAAGCGGGTGATTTGGCCTTCTGGGAGCCTGCTTGTCTGTAATTTCCCCGGCGATAATCACGTTGCAATCGCGGTACTCACGCAGCCGGCTTATTTTTGTATTAATTAAATAGTCTCTTGGGTAAACAGTGAAGAGGTCGTCAATTCTCCCAATGCCGAGCGATTCAAATGCCAGTGCGCGTTTTGGCCCGACACCTTTAAGATACGATATTTCAGGAATATTTTCTTTAGTCAAAGCGATGATGATTAGTACAAATATAAACATTTAAGGAAACATCTTTGAGGAATTAAGGTAAAAAGAATATTATCTCCCCCTAACAGGGGGAGGTAGGAGGGGGTCTTGAGTGAAATTAGGTAGTCTAATTTGACCACCCCTCATCCCCCTCCTTAATAAGGAGGGGATGAACAGCAAATATTCTCATGTTAGAAATAGGCAGTGAAAAAAATCGCCGTCTCCCCCTATCAGGGGGAGATACAGAGGGGGTGGCTGTACAGAGTTAAATTGGTTATGAATTGCACCTCCCCCTACCCCCTCCTGTCAGGAGGGGGTGATAATATATGAAAGTATGCCTTCACCCTTTTAATCTTTTCCATAAGATTGTCTGTGCCTTTGGGGTGGTCAAGCCATTCAGAAGTCTCATTATCAGGAGGAGGTAGGAGGGGGTTGAACATTGGAACAGAATAACATCAGAAGACGTATATAATTTATTATGATTTCTGAATCGGATTAGTTTTAAATTATGGAAATAGATTCCCGCCTTCGCGGGAATGACAATCACAGATATATAGTTATAATAACTAACATTGATTAGTAAAACATATCTCTATAACTTGTAAGCAATGAAAACGATTTTTTTGTTTATTTTATGCATCTTTTTTGCCGCTAATGCTGTTTTTGCCCAGCAAAAACTCCTCATCCCGATGGATGTTAATTCACAAACCGACCATCTAAGAGCGTACGGAATCGCATACAGGCATCTGCTGCATGGCAAAGAACTCGACTGGCTTCTGAACTACCGCGGAGGCTCGTTCATGTTTGACTATTCTCCGGAACTTGAAGCAGAGTGCAAAGATAAAGGCGTCAGCTCTGAAAATATTTCCGGCACACAAGCCGCGCAAATATATGCCGAGGTACAGGATGAAAAAAATAATATGGATGTTGTAAGGCTTGAAAAAGTTGCTAAGATAGCGGTTTACGTCCCCCCAAATACTCTGCCATGGGATGATGCGGTTCAGCTTGTGCTTGATTATACTGAAATACCATACGATAAACTCTGGGACGAAGAAGTTCTTGATGGCAAGTTAAAAGGATATGATTTTGTTCATCTTCATCATGAGGATTTTACCGGGCAATACGGGAAATTCTTCTCAGCGTTCGGCACCGCGCCGTGGTACCTTACGCAAAAGCAGACCAACGAAGACATGGCAAAGAAGATGGGTTATGCGAAAGTTTCCCAGCTTAAGCTTGCTGTTGTGAAGAAACTGCAGGAGTATGTTACTAACGGTGGTTTTTTATTTACTATGTGCTCCGGCGCTACAACTCCAGATATGGCGCTGGCCGCACAATACACAGATGTATGCGAATCGATGTATGACGGCGACCCTGCAGACCCGAATGCAAATGACAAGCTTGATTACTCGGAATGTTTTGCATTCCAGGATTTTAAGTTTATGATGAATCCTTATGTTTACGAGTATTCCGATCTGGATATCACCGATGAAGAACTGCTTAAAGGTCAGTTCAACGATTATTTTACCTTATTTGATTTTTCCGCTAAGGATGACCCTGTACCTTCTATGTTAACGCAGGACCATACGTCTATGATAAAAGGATTCCTCGGGCAGGAATCAGGTTTCCATGAAAGATTTATTAAACCGGATATAACTATCCTTGCAAAAAATGACGGCACAGATTGGGTGAAATATATCCACGGTAATCTTGGCAGGGGAACGTTTACATTTTATGGCGGGCATGACCCGGAAGATTATCAGCATGCGGTAGGCGACCCCAAAACAGATCTAAGCTTATATAAGAACTCGCCCGGTTACAGGCTTATTCTGAATAATGTTCTGTTCCCCGCAGCCAAAAAGAAGAAATTAAAAACTTAAGTTTCAATCGCGGTAACAAATACTTTTGAACGCGCAGAATCTGCAGTGTTCGACGTATTCGGTTTGAGTAAAGGGTATTTCGGCGTCAAACAATCTCGTCAACAATTCTTTTAACCCGGCCTCAAATTTATTTATCGTTTCGGTTGTAAGCTCACCTTCAGATATGTAACGAATTCCTTCGCCGATATTTCTTAATGGATAAATTCCCGGCTGAACCGCTTTTTCAGGATGAGCGGCATTGTATAATAATGCGTAGAAATGCGTCTGGAAGTACTCTTTGTACTCCGGGTCTTCAAACATCAGGTTGAAATTGTTTTCATTTATTTTTCTTGACGTGACTCTGCCTGTTTTATAATCAATAATTCGCGTTTTGTTTTTTCTCTCATCCACCCTGTCAATTCTTCCGTTGAGAATTAATTTTTCTTTTCTGCCGTTAACTTCAATTTCGATATCTCTTAAATATTGTTCCTCGAGTTCAATTACTTTAAAAGGGGAGTCAATTTCATCGTTTTCAAGTATCTTTTGGGCTAATTTTTGCATAATCCCTTTATAAAGCAGGTTTTTGCCCTGCAGTTCGCCTGCCAACTCTCTCGCTTTATCAGCTTCTTTAAAAGCCTCTTCCAGTATTGGTCCAAACTCATTATCCAATCGCTTATTCAACGCTGCGAAATCATCTTTGCTAATTATTTTCCCCGCATAGTCATTATACAAAACCTTCATAACTTCATGAAAAATTTTCCCGAATGTAGCGCCGCCGAAAAATTCTTCAATATCGTCTTCTTCTTTCAACCGTGCAATTCTTTCAAGATAGAATTTTAGCGAACAGGAAATAAACGAGGTTAAAGATGTTGCTGAAAATTTCCCGATAGTTCTAAGCTTCTCTAATATTTCGTTATCTTTTATTATCGTAATTTCTATCTTCTTTGTGGCATGCGCAGGAATATCCAATATTAATTCTTCGAAAGAAATGTTCCTGTTGTTTTTAGCGAGTTCGCTTTCCAGCTGCAGAATAAACCTGCTTTTCTCTCCGGCGGCAAAATCGCCCGGCTCAGTATTATAAAACAAAAATATGTTTTTTGCTTTTTGGATCAGCCTGTAGAAGTAATAAGCTGAAATTGCATCTTCATCTTCAAACGTTGGCAGCCGGAATGCCTTTCTGAGATGGAAGGGGATAAAAGAACTATTGGTATTTCCCTTCGGCATTATGCCTTCATTCATAGAAAGTATAAAAACATTGTCAAAATCAACCGAACGTGTTTCCAGCAATCCCATTATCTGCAGTCCTTTTAATGGTTCTCCCGAAAAGGGAATGCGCACATTTGTGAGAACTTCCGATAAAATTTTCCAGAATGTTTCTGTTTCAATTTCCTGCGGGTATTTTGAAATTATATCCGATAAACGGTTTAGCTGGGTGAAAAAGATGAAAAAATATTCTTTGTCTAATTTCTGAGAACTTTCAAGTTTAGAACTGCAATAAGTGAGTATTTTCTCCAGATAATCTATCGTGCCTTTCACTGAATCAACATAAGTAAATAATGTTGAGTGCAATATTTCATTTTCTGAAGTCAACATGCCTGAAGGAACGTATATGATATTTCTTTCCCTGATACGGTCAACCAGTTCATTGGATATTTTCGGAGCCGCCGATTTGATATACGGATGCATTAATACTTCGGTTACATACTTATGATAGAATACTGGGCTCGATTTCTTTCCTTTTTTGTTCTTCTGTAATTTTTTGAGCGCCTCTACAAAGCTGTAAATCGGCGTATCCTTTATTGGATAGCCCATGGTCACATTGAACGACCCTATTTCTTCCGGAATTGAATGCAGCAGGGGAATCAGCAGCCTCTCATCCGGCAAAACCACCGCTGTACTATCCGTTATTTCAGATGATGACTGGTTCAGTCTTTGTAACTCAGCGCCAAGCGCTTTTACCTGCCCTGATTGCAGCGGCGCGCCTATCACAGTAATTTTCTTCGCATCTTCTCCGCTAAGCGTGGAAACTATCCAATTTGGCTTTTTAATTTCCAGATTTCTGAATGCGTTTCTAAGGAATGAACCTGCTTCCTGTTTAGGGTCGTTCACATAGTATTTATCAGCATCCCAGTACGTTTCTGCCTTCCCCAGCCTCGTAAGCTCTCTGATGATACCTTCTTCTGCTTTGTTAAGCGCGTTAAAGCCGGCAAAAATAATTTTATCCCATTTAATATCAGTTTTATTTGTCCTGATGTTCACATAGATTTTTCTGTAAGCCATTCCCTCATACGCGATATTTTTTTCACTCAGCCTTTGCCGGAATTCTTTATAAACCAATCCCAGTATTTCCCATGTTTTCAGGAAATCTCTTTGGTTTTTAGACAGGTCCTGCGAAGAAAACGAGCGCCAGAATTTACGGAACTCGTCAAAATCGCCAAAAGTCATCTCAAAAGTTTCTTCAAGCTCGCGGGTCTCTTTTATAATGCGGAATATCTCATCGGGCGGAACAAGGTTTTTATCAATATCATCAAAATCATCCAGTATCATATTTCCCCAGGGATAAAAACTATCAAACGACTCTCCCGTGATATGCTTTTTGTAAACTTCATACAATTCGAATATAAGAATGATCTTGTCTTCGATTGCAAACGGCGATAGCCGGTTCACAAAATCCTTTATGCCAAGTATTTCAGGGGCCCATGCAGGCTTTTCCAGTTTAGATGAAAGGAATTTCTTGAAGAACAATCCTGCCCTGACGGATGGGAATACAATGCACAACTTGCTGAGTTCTGAGGCATGCCTTAAAAGAACTTCTTCAGCTAATTTATCCAGGAAATGCTGCGTCATATCTTCACCGCCTTCGCGGAAGAAACATAATAAATATATTTGTCAACTGACTCAAATCCTGCTTTAATCAATGCGTCGGCATATTCATTTACCTGCGATTCATGTTCTTTGAATTGAGCGCCTGTTTTGTAATCAATCACAATCGCTCTATTGTCATTTATCATCACGCGGTCAGGACGGATCGTTTTACCTCCCGGTATCAAAATATCCGGCTCAGTTTTGATTTCCCATTTGCCTGAAAACCATTCTTTGACCTCATTGTTATTTACGATTTCAGTCAGCTCTTTAATGTATGAATCTCTATCGTTATCGCGGATCAATCCTTCGCTGATTAATTTATTGACAGCGTTTTCAACATCATTTAACACGATTATATTTGCCAGGGCTCTATGAATTAAAATCCCTCTCTCAATAGCGCTGTTCTTTGTTTGAATAACAACTTTATCCGAATAACCGGATGATATAGTTGAATCTAATTTGACGGAATTAATTTTTCCAATTGCGGTTTTTGATTTCTTCTTTTCTCTCCTGCCAAATTCAGCTCCTTCTGCCGGTAAACTTTCTTTTATTAATTTCGACGCATTAAAAGAATTACTGGCTATTTGAGGGCATATTACATAAAGTCTTTCAATTGCTCTCGTGAAAGCAACGTATAACAGATTCAGGTTATCTATGTTTGTCATGACAAACTCATCCTCATAATCTTTCCTGAAATAGCTGTTTTTCAGGTTGCTTACAGCTCTTACAAGGTAAGCGGATGAACGGTTAAACGGCTCCTCGCCAGATGAAACCCAGATAAGATCGCGGCTGCCGCTTATGTTAAATTCCCAGTTTGCATATGGGATTACAACGGCGGGGGACTGAAGTCCCTTTGCCATGTGAATTGTCAATACCTTAATAGCATTTTCCTCTTCGGGAACATTAATTGAAATTTTTTCTTTGTTTTCTTCCCACCACGAAATAAATGCAGTAATATCTGAATTCTCTTTCTTCACATACTCAAGTATAAGGTCCAGGAAACGCTGAAGGTACGCATCGGCCTTTGCATTCAACCCGAAAATGCGTACAAGGTTTTCAACCAACTCATACAAAGTTAAGTTGTTAAGCTTTGGGTTGATGCCGTTAGAATTCGGCAGCGCTGAGAAAAATTCTTTCGGAAGCTTTGATCCAAAAAGTAAACCGGAAGTTTTTTTATAATCTTCAAAAATATCCCTGTAATTATTAAAATCTTCTTTAATATAAACTAAATAATTGAAGAGTATTTCTGTTTTCGCAATGTCATTTGAACTGTCCGAAATGTATTTCAGTAAGTTGATAAGCAATTTTACTCTGGGCGAATTTGTTATCAATAGAGAATCATTTGAAACCACTTTATATCCGCTGCCGGTTAACAACTCCGCGAGGTGCGATGCCTCGCTGTTCCTGCGTGTCAGTATCATTATATCTCTCAATTCGAATCCGTCATCAATAAGCTGGTTAACATAATTAAGCGTCAATTCATCAGATCTTTCATTAGCGCTTTTTTCGTTATCTTTTTCAGTTTCAATAAAATCAACTTTTACATATCCGCCTCTTTTATCTTCGCTTTGAGTTTGCGTAACTTCTTTATACGATTCTTCAATAAGCTCCGCATACTCTGCATTCTTTTCAGCAAGATGCTTAGATGCCGCAAGGAAAAAACTATTATTAAACTTTACAATCTCATTAAAGCTCCGCCAGTTGTCTTTTAAGTTTTCAACGCCTATCAATTCTTTAAACGGGGCCAGGTCCTCCTGTACTTTTTCCAGAAGCAGCTTCATGTTGCCGCTGCGCCAGCGGTAAACTGATTGCTTAACATCGCCGACTATCATAGAAAAATTACCTTCGCTAATTGAATTTGTTACCAGCGGCAATAGATTCATCCATTGGTAGTTCGAAGTATCCTGGAATTCATCTACCAGGTAGTTCTTAAAAACGTTCCCTATTTTTTCGTAAATGAACGGACTTGGCTCGTTCGAGATTATTTGCTTTAAAATGATATTAGTATCAGATATAAGCAGCAGCTTGTTCTCATCGCGGTAAGCTTTGAGGCTTTCCAGCAGATCGTTAAATATTCCAAGTATATAAACTGTCTTTGTAAGCTCTTTGGCGGAGAAATATTTTTTGTGGTTCTGTTCGTAATTATCGACCGCTTTAATCAGCAGGTCATAAAGCCCCTCATTTATTGCAGTGTGAAGATTGGGATGCGGGCTCTTTGTAAACCATTTTTGAGAATTGGAATAGGCATCAAGCACTCTAGTTGTTGGTTCATAGACTTTATTCCGGATTTTATTTAAAAGGTAGTTCATAAATCCGGATTTACCAAAAGGGAAATCTCCCATCGTAAGTCCGTATTTTTCCATGATATTATTTGCCGAAGCGCATATGGAATTCATCGTACCTTCAAATGAGTTTACAATTGCGAACATTATGGAAACAAACTCCAGCATTTTCCCGCGGCTATCGGCGAGGTCGTCGTTACTGTTTTCCTTCCTTTCCCAATACCGCTCTTTAAATATTTCAGCGGAAAGGTTTTTAACCTTATGCTCAATTCTCCAGTCGCCGTCTTCATCAATATTGTAATAGACAAAGTTCTCAAGGTAATTTCTCAGTTTTTCATCTTCGCCGATACGGTCAAATATCTCATCAATTAATTTATCCAGAACTGTTTCCGGTTTCATTTCAATATCATAACCAAGCTGCAGCTTCAGCTCTCTTGCAAACGAGCGTATTACTTTATGGAAGAAGCTATCGATTGTTTGAACCGCAAAGAAAGAATATTTGTGAAGTATATTCGATAAAACATCCTGTGCAAGAGACGTGATGTTACCTTTGACGCCTTCATTACTCAATATTTCCGCAAGGTTTGCGTCTTTGCCTTCGGCAAGTTCGCCGAGCTTTTCGATAACACGCCTTTTCATTTCTGCGGCGGCTTTGTTCGTAAAGGTAATAGCAAGCGTATGCCTGAATTCATCCGGCTTAGATAGCGCCAGCCTCAGATACTCTTTTACAAGCGTGTATGTCTTGCCCGAGCCCGCGGAAGATTTATATATGAGGAAATTTTTCAAGGTGAATTATTAATTGAATAGTCAAAGTTAAAGGCGGTAATAAATACCGCCCTTTGTTATCAGCTAAAATTACAACCTGGTCAATGTAAAGTCCTTCAAAAATTAGATTCCCGCCTTCGCGCCTGTCTACTGCAGGCAGGGGAATTTAAAAAATGATTACTTCAAATTCTCAGCGAGAAACTTTTCCATTGCTTCGTAGAAATCAAATTTGTTTTCCTGGTTTGAAAATCCATGTCCCTCATTTTCTTTGACCATATATGGAGCTTTGATACCTCTTTTTTCAAGGGCTTTAACCATTTGATCCGATTCGTTTATGTTAACCCTTGGGTCCATTTTGCCCTGTACAATAAACAGCGGCGCTTTGATCTTATCAACATGGAACACCGGCGAAGCCGCACGCATCAGTTCTTCATCCTTTTCAGGGTTGCCTACCATTTCGTACATCATTTCAAGCTGAGGTTTCCAGTACTCCGGGATCGATTTCATGAATGTAAATAAATTCGAAACGCCTACATAATCCACGCCGCATGCATATAAGTCAGGTGTGAATGTCAGGCCTGCAAGCGTAGCATAACCGCCGTAACTTCCGCCATAGATCGCTATACGTTTTGCGTCGGCAATGCCTTCACCAATCAACCACTTTACGCCGTCGGTAATATCGTCCTGCATTGTTTTACCCCATTGTTTGAACGAAACTTCGAGGAATTCTCTTCCGTAACCTGTAGAGCCCCTGAAATTCATCTGCAAGACTGCATAACCGCGGTTTGCCAGGAACTGCACCTCGGGATTGTAAACCCAGTAATCTCTGTGCCAGGGACCGCCATGCGGATTTACTACTACCGGAAGATCCTTCGGTTCAATGCCTTTGGGAAGCGTTAAGTAGCCGTTGATTTCAAGGCCGTCTCTGGATTTATATTTTATCGGTTTTATCTCAGCCATGTCATTTTCGTTCATCCACGGACTTACATCTGATAATTTTGTCAGAGAATTCGTATTGGCGTCATAGAAATAAAATGCTCCAAGCGAGCGGTCGCTGTATGTTCTGATTATTATCTTATCTTCGCTTTTACTCATGTCTGAAATTATGGCTTCATAACCGGCAAGCTCTTTATCAATAGTTGCGAAGACTTTTCTAATCTCTTCATCAATAATATGGCGCTCCTGCTTCCAGGTGGTAAAATTAATGGAGGTCAGAACTTTTCTCTTTTTGGAATAGCTCAAATCATAAACGTCCACTTCGGGATGCTCGTAAATCACTTCAGTTTCTTTTGCGCTTTCCAGATCAAATTTTACAATTGCCATTTTATCTCTTCCCAGGTTTGAAGCCGCAAATATATTCTTATTGTCAAATGTGAAAAATAGAGGGGCCATATTCTCCCTGAACGATGTTGTAAGTATGGTTTTAAAAGGAACATCTTCACTCTCGCGGTATAAAAGGCTGCTATTTACTCCGTCCGATGTAGTTGCCGCCCTGATCATGCCTTCATGGTCGGTTATCCATCTAGTAATATTCCCGGGGTTTTCCGCCGCAAGCTCCATTTCGCCGGTCACGATGTTTAATCGATAAGCGTCAAATACACGCGGGTCGCGTTTGTTGATCTCGATCAAAATTTCATTTTCTATCTCATCCAGCTCATCAACTATGTTAACCCTCACGCCTTCAAACGGCGTCAGCTCTTTAAGATTCGACCCGTCAATATCAATTGCAAAAAGATGAAAATTCTCATCGCCTTTGTTATCCCGCAGGTAAATTATCCTCGAATCGCTTCCCCAAATATAGCTTTGAATGTCTCTTTCTTTGACGGAAGTAATGCGCTGGGCGTTTTTATCGCCTGTTTTCCGAACGAATATATTCAGCCGGTCTTCATGCGGAGCAAGAAATGAAATATAAGCGCCATTGGGAGAAATTTTGTAATTGGTCTTTTCAGGATTCCTAAAAAAATCTCTTAAGGGAATTTGATTTGAGAGCTTTAATGATAATTGTGAATTAAACATAATTTTGAAAATAAAAATTAATTTATGATTTAGTTGATTAAAGCAGAAGGCTTGTAAATAAACCGGAACATCCTGAATGTATTTTTCAGGATCGATTAATATTCTTTAAAAACGGATGATACTCGCCTTTCAGTCCAATTGGGCTGGAATTTCTGATCTCATATACCGCTTCTATAGAAGGCTTTGTTACTTCAATTCCAAAACCTTTTCCGCCGAGTATCTCTTTGTAGCTTTTTGTGTGAAGGTCCGTGAATCCTTCCGAAAATTCAAACTCTTTCCCGTTCAGTAAAATTGAACGGTAAGTCTTATGGTTCTTATCCGGCAGATCGGCGCTATCGATAGACAGGTACCATTTCACGTCTGCATTTTCCAGCTCCAGAACGCCGCTTGCTTTATCTTCTTTATAATAGTGCACCTTGTTCGACTTAATGCCGCCAAATATCCATATCAACATATCAAAAAAATGAATTCCAATATTAGTGGCGATACCGCCTGATTTTCCCACGTCGCCTTTCCATGAATAATGATACCACTTTCCGCGGGGTGTGATATAAGTCAGAACAATATTATATTTCTTTTTAGCTTTCGCCTGATCTATTTCTTTCTTCAGCGCAATTATCTGCGGGTGAAGCCTAAGCTGTAATATTGTATTAACGCTCCTGCCCGATTCTTTTTCCAGGGCTTTTAAAGCGTCAACGTTCCACGGATTCAAAACCAGCGGCTTCTCGCAAATTGCGTTTGCATCTTCTCTTAACGCAAATCTTATATGCGCGTCATGAAGATAGTTGGGTGAGCAAATACTCACATAATGAATTCTTTTCTTGTCGCCCATCAGCCTGAGTTTCTCAGCATGGCGGTCAAATCTCTCGAACTCGGTGAAGAAAGATGCTTCAGGGAAATAACTGTCAATAATTCCTACGGAATCAGTATTATCCAGTATTGCAACCAGGTTCTGATTGTTTTCTTTAATAGCCCTCAAATGTCTTGGGGCAACATAACCGGCCGCGCCAATCAATGCGAAGTTATTTTTCAACAAATATATTTTTTTGATATTGTTTTCTAAAATAGTGAAAAAATTAACAGTTAGGTATGGAATTTTTCGGTGAGGTTAACTTATCTCTATCTGTCTTTCAGTCTGTAAACCAGCTTTAACCCCGACCAGTCTTCATCTACCGCGCAAACTTTAACATCTACCAAACCAGTATCCAGGGCAAAATTCCGGATCATATTTTCATTCACATCGGTTGGAATGTCAGATGACTTCTTCGGCCATGAAATCCATAACATCCCGTCTTTTGACAAATGTTTTTTTAGAATTGGCATGGCTGATGAGTATTCCTTATTAGCTTTTGTGAAATAATGGATAAAATCGTAAGCTCCCTTAATGGATTTTAATCCGTGCTTTCCGGTGATTCTTTTTTTAGTTTTTGAACACGAGTCCGGTATTTCGCCCAGTATTTCAAAATAGCTATCGGGACAATCAATAAATAAACAGCCCGAGCCCTCTTTGAGCCCGAGCTTAATTATCAGCGGTTTGCCGGAATAGCCTGAAGGTTGCTTCGTCAGCTTTTCTTAATATTTAAAATGATATTTCCCGTCGCAGTCAGGCAATAAAGCTTCTTGCCGCCGCCGTTTAGCGGGGTCATAAGAAAATTCTTGTCTTTCTCTTTTGCCAGATCGCTCGAAATCTTTCCGTCTTCGGTAAGAAGGTTCAGGTCAGCTTTGAAATCAGCCGGCAGGTCCAGATTGATATTGCCTGATTCAGAGTTAAGAATAACTCCGTAGTTCGAGCCGTAATAATCTAATGTAACATTGCCCCCGGTTGTAGAAGCGTTAACAGCCGCGTTCGAACCTTTCATGTCGATATTGCCGCCTTCGGTAAGCGCGGTAACGGCGCCTTTAAAATCAATAACCACTATGTTGCCTCCGCCAGTAATAACGTTGATATCGCCTCGGCTGTTATCGACTTTAATATTACCGCCGCCGGTTATACCATACACGTTATCAGAAATCTCCGCCGCGTCAATGTTGCCTCCGCCGGTTGTCAGCTTCACTTTGCCGTCGATGTTCTCAGCCGTTAAGTTGCCGCTTCCCGTCTTGATGCTCACATTCTGATTTTTGGGAACATACACCTCAATACTCAGGTCGTAATTAAGTTCATCCTGAATACCTGAGCCCATAGATGGTCTTTCTTTGCAATCAAACTTAACGCCTGAGTTCAATTCGGAGGATTCAACGTCAATTTTATCCTTCGCTTCAGGATTGCCATAAACCTTCATAGAAACATCCGGGTTATCCCAGCTTGAGACCGTAATATTCCCTGTAAACGAGTTTACAACGGTGTTGATTCCGTTCTCTTCATGCACCGTCACGTCTTTGAGCAGTTCATGACAGAACTTTGAATAAGAAATGTTTACAGAAAAAAATAGAACAAAGATAAAAAGAGGGCTTAACAGAAGAAAAAAGTTTTTTCTTTTCATGTTAATTTGGTTAGATTTTAATTAGCGAGTATCGTCTTTCTTATAAGCTGATATTGTTCCTGCATTGGTAGAGCAGTTTAGCTTTGCCCCGCCGCTTCCAATAGTTGTTTTTAAGCTTGAACCAACGTGTTTATCTGAAGGTGTCCCAAAATCGGTTACTATTCTTCCGCAGGTAGTCGACATATCCACTTCCGCGTCAAATTCCGAAGGTACGTCCACTTTTACATTGCCTGCATTTGTAACCAGTTCTATCCCGTAGTTCTTTCCCGTATAATCGAGCGAAATATTGCCGCCGTTAGTCGTAGCATACACCGAACCGTTGGCTCCGGTAAGCTTCACGTTCCCACCGTTTGTTTCAGCCGAAACGTTTCCGTCAAAATTCTTCAGCGTTATGTTTCCGCCCTGGGTGGATACTTTTGTTTGCCCTATTACTCCGTCAAGATTAATATTTCCGCCCGAGCTGTTTAATTCGACTATTCCTTTTACGGCAGCTACCGAAACATTCCCGCCGCCGGTTTTTACATTCAGGTTGTATTCCTGGGGCACAGATACCACTACTTTCAGGTTCAGGCTTCTTATATTGCCGGTTGTATTTTTCTTAACGTCAACTGTAACTCCGTTAGCTGTATTCTCAGCCGAGAAATCCAGTTTATCTTTTGCTTCCTGGTTCCCGTAAATTTTAACTGAAACCTCATTTGCGGAACCTGTGGTTATTTCCACGTTCCCTGCAAAAGAGTCTAAGGTCAGATTCTCACCGGAAGAAGTTGCGAGAGTTTTCTCAAACAGCAGGTCTTCGCCGGCAATAACATCGCTTGATATGATCGTGGTGGTTGAAATCATCAGACCGTAAAATAATAAAATTTTATTTAATGTTCTCATAAATTTACTCCTTTTCTTGGGAAAAAATGAATCTGTTATACATCGGGGCCTGTATATAATAGATGTTAAATAGGCTTAAATGGTTTAATTTACAAAGATATTAAAATTCAGCCGGCTACTATATACGCTATGATTTTCCTTCTTTTCGATAAAAGTATTAAATTTACAGATTTATGTAGTAGATAATTAAAAATTGGTAAATTTTCAAGGAATTTAAGGGCAATTTGTTGATTTTATTTAAAAACAAAAATAATTATTTGAACAGATTTGTGAATTCTGTGTTTCCTTTCAAAAAATCATAGTCGGCCTCATCTTTTATATAATCTATATCGAATCTGTTCTTCTTAGCCAGTTTCAGAAATTCGATAGTCTTATTCGCGTCGCCCTTTAGAGCATAACAGTTCGAAACCGTCGCAAATATATAAGAATGCTCTTTGAAAATATTCGGGGTTTTGCCGTATGTTTCAAGAAAGTCCGTTAACGTTTCTTCAATTTTTTTCATGTCCTTCAATGCTACGGGGGAAAACATTGCCTGGTTATACAAACCCGCCGTCATTTTACCATCATTGTCTTTGAAGGCCTTAAGAAGAATTTCCGAGTCTTCATATCTCTTTAAATTATTGAACACAATGGTTCCGTTGCAGATCAGATCCGGGTTTGTTTTAAATCTAATATTATTCTTGCCGTTTCCTTTAACAAAGTTCAAAAGCACTTCAAGATAAATCTCCTTGTCAGAGTTATCTTCTGATTCAAGCGTATAGGTGTATATCATGTTTGCCAATAGCTCAGGAGAAAGCTTGCCTCCTTTGTTCATAAAACCCAGAACCATTTCTCTTGCTTTACCTATATTACCTTTAGTAACAAGTTCATAAATGTGATTCAAAAGCAGCATTGGATCGCTGAATGAAAGCTCTTCAGATAATTTGGAATACTTTTGCGTTATATCATTTCTTCCCAGCTTCTGCGCCGAGTAAAGAACATTCGCGTTGATTGAAGTATTTTCGGGAAACTTCTCATATCCCTTCAGGCTTACTTCCAGCATTTTTTCATAATTCTTCAGATGGTCGCAAAACGCAGCGGCGTTGATAAATGCTTCGGCGGTAACTTCCGGATAGTCAAAGCTCAGTTCCATTATTTCCGCGGCAAGCGGGGTCTCTTTAAAATCGTATTTCTTTTCGTAAGCCGGACCTATCTTCACAAGATTGTTTGCCAAGAAAACCAAAAGGCTCGCTGCTACTGGTTTACGAACTTCCGGCAGGTCCGCCAACAGTGATTTTAATTTATCCGGCGCGTTGGGCAGGTTTGCAAACATCACCGCAGTTCTGTTGTTTGATGCATAAAACGCTAATTGAGTATAAGCGTCAAACTTGTTTATTTCTTCATACTTCTCCGCGGGATGTAATCCATTAACAAGTGATTCGATCAGCGAAGCGTTATGTTTAATCGTACTATCGCTTACAGTCAGCGTTTCTACCCCGTCATAGATTCCGTCTGCCCTGTAAATTGAATTTATTACAGCTCTCAGCCCGGCGCGTTCATCCGCATCAAAGATTATGTTCCTTTCTGTCCGTAACGCGTAATGCAGAAGCTGCCTTGCAACATATCCGTAAATATGTTTCATGTGGCCCGGGAACATTTCGGCAACCCAGGAATTGATGCCTTTGATCTTTATTGTCCTGATTTCAGTTTCTTCTTCGCCGTGATCAGTTTCGAAAAGTTCTTTATGTTTGATTGTATACTCCGAGATGTAGGGTAGCGCCAGTTTCGCCGCTGAGTTTTTGCTCCAGTAGTTCCATTCATCTACAGGGCTTGCAGCATTTGGCCCGAGGAAGAAAGCTACAGGCTCTATGCCGTTCACTTCGTTTATCCATCGTTCAAGGTCCGCCGCGTAGGCTTTCAAAGAATTCAGGAAGATGTCATCATTTAGTTTTGAACCCCAGAAACCAGGGTCGGCATCAGTTGTGCCTTCAAGGATACCCTTGTATTTTTCTTCGCAATAAGCCAGCATTATATTGCCGTCATAAATATCATCAGCCGAGCCAAAATGAACAAACTCGTCGGCCCAATGAAAAAATCCCGCCAGCGGCGGCGGACAGGTTTTCATAATTAATTTTCTTACTTCAGGTTTTACGGGCTTTTTAAACCAGATATAACACTCTTCGCATTTATCTATCTGATCGGGACTAAGTTCGCCGTGCCCTATGAAAACGAACGGATATGTTACTTTCAGATTCTGCATTTATATTTAAGCGGGGTTTTGGTAAAATAACATCTTCACCAAGCCGTGTGTGAACCAGCAATTCACTCACGGCTTTTAGCGGTGAAGATTTTTTTTTGCGGGGGCAAAAAAACTTTATCTTTTAATTCCTAAGATCCTGTCAGAATGCGCCTGTATCAGCGTCGCAAACTTCTGGTGGATCTCGCCGGGCGTACTCACCTTCGGAGTCCAGTAAGAATTCCATTCGCCCCACTTGGTTGTAGTTAACCCGTTTTCTTTTAATATTATTTCATAATTGATTTTTTTAGAAGGATCATCCGGGTCTTTTCTGAATGACATGTCCGAATGTATCCTCGCATATTCTTCCAGTGAGCAGGGTTCTTTCTCCGCGTTCTTTTTCCCAAGCGCGGCCTGGTACATCGGCATGAAAGCCATGGCGGTTTTCCCCATGTCAGTTGGGTCAGCCATCTTGCCGCTCCATCCGCTTTTTGCGGCATCCCAATCTGCTTTTGAAAAGCCCTCTGCTTCCGCTATGTTATAGCAGGCTTCGTCGTCTTCGCCGCAGTCGCTCATCATTACAACAAGGTCGGCATATTTTTCGAGAGTTATTCCGTTAATTTGGTCCATTTTAAATATATCCCCTTTTTAGTTACCTGATTTTTTTAAAAGTTTTTCCTGGTACACACCCTTGGCACACGCGCCTCAATTCTTCTTAGTATATTGAGCATATAGTTCCGAGAACTGATTGAGCCTTTCAGGGTTTGTCATTTCAACGCTCCAAACCCTATCGTAGAAATCCCAATCTTCTCTTGAGTATCCTTCAGTCTGAAGTATCTTATCGTGAGCCTCCTTATCGTCTCCACAAGGGTCCATTTTAGTTCTCAGTGCAACATATTTTTCGAACGAGATTCCTTCATCCTCATCGTCATCCTCTTCTTCGTCCTCATCCTCTTCCTCGTCGTCATCATCATCTTCAATTTCATCTTCTTCATCTTCTTCATCTTCTTCTTCTTCGTTCTTAAACCCGGAATTATTTATTTCGTCATCCGGGTTAAAGCCATAATGATTAAGCATTTTAAGATTTCCTTTCGATTAGATTATTTTACAGAGCTCTTAAAATTACAAACGCTACGTATAACAGTACTATCAACACAATTCCAAGTGAAACTAGAGTTATGATCAGGTTAAAGACCAGCCTCTGTTTAAACCTCATTAAAAAAGCGTTGAAAAATCCGCCGTTTTGCCCTCTCAGGCCGTCTCTTGCGGCGTCGCGCGCTGCATATTCCAGATCGTCTAGCATAGTTTTATGTGTTTAAGTTATTAAATAATTTCTACTTCGCCGGTCGCTATTACGTCGCCGTTCTTTTTGAGACAGCTGACTTTGTACTTTCCGGTATCTTTAAACTCAACGTCGTCAAAATGAATGTAATCCCATCCCGGCTGGACGGTAAACGGGAAAGTATCTGCAACTTTACCGGTTGAAAGGTCGGTAATATTAATATCCACCGAAGATTCCCCGATTGCATTCTTTAGTTTCATCATTACAGTTACTTTTCCTCTTTTGAATTTGGTATCTTCGCCTATTTCTTTTGTTACGTATCTTTCGCAGAAATACAGCCTGTCTCCTTTTACCATGTCTGAGACTTCTTTAATGGCTTTAATTTTACTGCATCCGTTTAGAAGAGGAATGCTAACAGCGCTTAAAATTACAAGTAAAATTAGAGAAGATTTGAACAATTTCATTTTTTTTGCCTGCCCTTTCTGATTTTTTTAAATTTTTAAAATTGATTTTTTTATTATTTTGCTGAAAACTTGTTTAGCTCTTATAATAATCAGAAGATATAACGGGATGCATCCGACCGCCGCAATTGGGTAATACATCAATAATACCGAGCAAAATACCGATGCGCCTATAAACGCTATGAACAATCTTAATATCATAATACCTTTGCTATTCATCGGATAAGATACCGAACCTTTCTGTTATTAAGCGCTTTTTGAATTTCTAAGCGCTTTGTTATTCTAAAAAAATTGAATTTCTTTCAAAATGAATTTCGTCTTCGTTCCAAATGCCGCTTATATCCAGCATCTCAGGGTTTACCGTTCTTACCAGGTCGGTTAATTTCTGCCTGTTGAGCTTCTTCAGTTCCTTTTCGCGCGCTATAGCCTGCCGTTTGCTTTTCCTGGATTCATAAAACACTATGTTTGAATGATCCCTTCCCGATAGCACCATAGTTGATTGTCCGCTCGAGCGCTGTCCTTTAGCCATCATAACCGGCAAAACTCCCGTAGATAACTTATTAGGCCTTGACATCTTTACGTAAACGATAAATTCTTTCTGCATTAGATAGTAATTTGAAACTTGCTCTGTTAGTAGTCCCCGCAAATCTTTGAAAACGGTTTTGCCTTCGTAATTTTTGCCGGCTGGCCGGTTACCGCTTCAAAGTTGAAAATAATTTAAGCGGGGGAACCGCCTGATATTCAGCGGCCCCCTGCGAAATTGCTTTGTTTATTTTACGAGAACAACCAATGAGGTTTTGCTGGTTGCATCTGCATAACCCATTGTAAAGTCGACTTCTTTGCCGCCTTTTTTATAAACCATTACGCCCCCTTTATCTGTCATCATCATATCATTTGATTTGTCTGCGTCATATCCGGCTTTCTTCATTTCATCTTTATAGAAATCAGCAATCGGTTTTAACTTATCGCTTATTTCATAAGTAGCTGTTGAGCCCTGGGGCGTCTTGGCTGAAGCCAGAAGCTTCGCATCCTTGTAGGTTGGTAAATCTGACGGCCAGTCTGCCGGCAGCTTGTTTGTTGATACGTCAACGTCTTTTGTTTTAACGTTTACGTCTGTTCCCTCTTTGTTAGTTGTTACGTCTACCTTACTATCGTCTTTTTTACCGCAGGAGCTAAGCCCTATGACGAATAATAATAGAACAGCTAATGTTAGATGTTTCATTTTTGTTTCCTTCCTTTTTTATTAGTTTATTTTTTTTGAAAGACAAAATACTTTTATTTTGTCGGTGTTCTAAATTCTTTTTGTTTAAATGATCTATCGGTTTTTCTGAGCCTGTTTTTAAGTCCCCTCCGCCCCGCGTTAAGCGGGGGAAGAGGGCATATTATTCTGGAGAAATAATATGTTTAAAAACTATTTGGTTAAAACTATTTTTTTAACTTTTGTATAATCGCCTGTCTGTATCTTATAATAATATGTTCCTGATGAGAGATTCGCGCCGTCAATATCTGTTTCATACGTTCCTGCCTGCTGGTATTCATTCACAATAGTTTTTACTTCTCTTGCTAATATATCATAAACTGTTATTCTGACCCCCGTAGATTTAGCTATTGTGTAACTGATCTTTGCCGGTGAAACTTTTGGATTATCTGCTATGCTGTATCCTGATGAAACTTCGTTTGTAATTGCGCTGAGAGAATCTTTGCCGCCTTCCGTATTCTTAATTGTAACATCCTGTGAGAAGGATTTTGGAGCCGCTATCAGCGATATTAAAAGAACCGGTATTGCGATCAGGTATAATTTCATTTTCTTTGGTTTTTAAAGAGCAGGGCAGGTTAAGATACCCGCCCTGCAAATTAATTTTAGTTTTACTTTATTAACATCATTTTCTTCACATCGCTGAATCCGTTTGCTTCAATTTTATAGAAGTAAACGCCGCTGGCAATGTTTGAAGCGTCGAAGCTGATCTCATGAACACCTGCTTCAATTCTTCCGTTAACAAGCGTAGCTACCACGTTTCCGAGTAAATCATAAACAGCAAGCTTAACGTTTCCTGACTGAGGAATGTTGAACTTTATGCTGGTAGACGGGTTAAACGGATTTGGATAGTTCTGCGCAAGCGAATATGTTTTAGGTATAACGTTGCCCTGATTGTTTATACCGGTAAGCTGTGAACCGGTGCAACCGGCTGCTGACCATACGTTGTTTGCCGAGTATTCTGACCAGTCTGCAAAACAGCTGTCATTACTTACGAACCTGAAACAAGCATGAGGCGAAGCTGAAATAGAAACATCATTTCCTGTTAAGTTCATTCTGTAAGCGCTGCCCCAAGTTCCGTTCGGAGCGCTGACCATCATGGCGCTATCAAGGCCTGAGTTGTAATAAGTATAAGTGCATTTAAAGCTGCTTGTGCTCCTTAACCCGAAAATGTCAGGCTGATAGGGAACTGTTGTTGTGCTTCCATAACCATCTATGTAACCGTTGGACCAGTTTGAAGATGCAAGGCCGCCTGCAGTTGAGTTAGCATATCTTATATCCCAATCGCCGGAATTATTGAAATTACATCTATAGGCGATCATGATATTTGAGTTGCCATTACAGGTTACCCTGGCATATTGTTTCTGCTGAAAAGAGCCCAAGTTGCTGTTCAGGAATGTATAGTATAAAGAACCTCCGACTAATTCCGGGCTTTCGTCCGATCTGTACAGATAAATTGCCGTTGTATCAGGAACATCAGATTCTAATACTATTAATGAATCTGAACCGCCGTTTTGATAATATGCAATGTCGCAATGGTCAGCGCCTGCATAATATGTGCCAACGCCGCCGTAATTAAGATTGTAACCAAATGGATTGCTTTTATATGTGAAAGTAGGATTTACTGTAAACGGACTGATACATTTTACAAATTTCTCGCCAATTATGTGTTGGTTTGTCGCAACGTTCAAAGTATCGCGTGCCGCGAGTATAAACAAGTAACTTGAGGTTGTTGGATAATTAGAGTTATCTGATGTAACTCTCGGCCTGTATGTATTAGTGTTTCCAGTTCCACCCGGCCAAACGAGCGTTAAAAAGTTTCCGGCATATGTCGGGGTCTGGTATATCAGCACGTTGGCAACCTGCTGGCCTGTATTTGCAGTTACACCCATAACGGTATAAACATACTTTTGTCCGGTTGTATATTCCATTATTTCCATGTCGAACTGATCAGCATTTACTTTTGCGAATCCGCCGGGGATTGCAAGCGAATAACCTGTGAAGGTAAGTCCGCCATTATCTGAGTATGAGGTAAGAATTGTATCAGGCACGCCTGTTGTTGAATTTCCCCATGCTACGCACATCCATATTCTGCCGATGTTTGAGCCTCTTTGCTCAACATCAATAGCAGTCGCTTTGATGAATGAATTGGATGGATTTGTGAATACCCTGTTGTTGATAATATTATCGCCCTGGTAATGAGGATCGTTACCAACAAACTTGGTAATTCCGCCCTGGATAGCCGGTATAGTGACGCTTTCGCCTGATACCTGGTCTATTTGCTGCTGGAGGCTTTTTATCAGCTCAAGGTTGCCGTTTAATTTTGCCTGCTTCTGCTGGTTCATCAATGCCTGAACCTGTTCTGATATCTGGGGAGCCGGTGTGGTTCCCGGGTTTTTATCAGGGCCAAGAGAAGGATGATCCTGCTCCTGGATCGTATTCATTGGCTTATTTTGCGCCAGCAATGAAGCTGAAAGCGCAAATGTTATCGCCAGCATTAGAATAGTAAATTTGGAAAGTTGGTTTTTCATTTTTTCCTTATTTGTTTTAGTTAGTGAAATTTTTTTGTTTAAAATTATTAACGTCACAAAGATAGTTCTAATAGGGCATGGCGAGCAAAGAAAAGAACTTCATTATGTTTTGAGAAATGAAGCGTTTGTTGTTCGCGCAAATTTGGACTCAATGATCGCAAACCCTGAAATAACAAGCGTTGGAGTAAGGAAATCTTAATACGAAAGTTTTGAAAACCGGGCATCGGAAAGATTTTGAACTCTGTTTCAAAAAATGCGGCAATATTGCCATTCCTGAGTTGTAAAAGCGTTAAAATTTACTCAAAAGCATCATTTTCAGGTGATATAGTTCAGGTAAAATTGTTGCAGAAAATCGATAATTTTTTGATATATTGCACGATATGTTGAATAGCAACTTATTGGAATTATTAGGTAAATTTACGCCGGTTGAAATAAAAGAACTGGGTGAATTCGTTTCATCTCCGTTCTTTAACAAGAATGAGAACGTAATAAAGCTGTTCAGCTATGTTAAAAAGTACTTCCCCGATTTTGACAGCAGGAAACTCGAAAAGGAATATGTGTTTTCAAGGATCTTCGGTAAAGAAAAATATAACGACGGCTATATGCGGACTTTGATGTTCAGGCTGCAGAAACAGGCTGAAGAGTACCTTAGTTATATCAACTATAAGAAGAAAGAAGGACAGCTTAGAATAAATCTGCTGGATGAGCTTAACCAGAGAAAACTCGAAAAAGCTTTTTTGAAAACCCTTTCCGAACAGGAAAAAGAGTTTGAAGAATCAGGTTATAAGGGTTACAATTATTATCATTATAAATCGCAGCTTGAGAACCTGAAGCTTGAATATTATAACTGGAGAAGATACAAAAGCAAGGATTTTAAGGATTATACCGACGAAAGCATTTTCAGCAGCGTCGACTATATTAACCGCGCTTACCTTATAAGAATATTAAGCAAATATATTTTTGTTATAGCTAAGTCGCAGTTTCATAAAATCGACTACGATTCTAAGTTCCTTGATTTTATAGTCGAATATCTTGAAAAAGAAGACGCTGAGCTGAAAGACAACCCGGTAATTAAGCTTCAGCTTTATGAGATACTCCTGTTAAAGAACAATGACCACCGGTATTATAACGCTTTAAAAGAAATGCTGGTGAATGAAAGAACCAGGCTAAGCCCCGACGAAAGATACAGCCTGCATAACATACTTAACCAGTATCTTGTTGAGCATATATACGAAGGGCATGATGAGTTTAAAAGAGAACGTTTTGAATTGTATAAAATTGCTATCGCGGAAAATATTTATAAGGGTTCATCGGATATTTATTTTGATGACATCATGTTCGGCGGCATAATTTTGGTTGCCTTGCTTAATGCTGAATATGACTGGGCTGAAGAATTCATTGAAAAATTCAGGAACGAGCTCTCGCCTGATAACCGCGCTACCGTTATAAATTTTTCGCTTGCTAAAGTGAGCTTCGCGAAAAAAGATTTTGCAATGGCTTTGAAATATTTAAGTAAGATCACATCAATTAAGAGTATCCAGTATAAAACGGCTGTGAGAGATCTTTCTCTTATGACTTATTATGAGCTCTCAATGTTCAGCCAGGCGTATTTTCTGGCGGATTCATACAGGCATTTTCTCGGTAAAAATAAGACGTTCTATTCGGCGCCAAGATTCGAAAGAATGTCGAATTATCTTAAATTTTTTGTGAAACTGGCAAAACTACGAGAGTGTATGAACAAAACAGATCTTGAGGAACTGAAGATAGACTTTGAAAAGGAATTTAATATTGTGGAGAGGGATTGGCTGCTTGAAAAAATTAACGAACTTGAAAAGTAAATAAAAATGTTAAAGAGCAATTTAGTAGAGGCAATAGGTACTTTTTCTCCCAAAGAGATGAAGGAACTCGGCGAATTTGTTTCGTCCCCGTTTTTCAACAAGAACAAAAACGTAATTAAGCTTTTCGAAATTATCAGGAAATACTACCCGTCTCTTGATAGCGACAAGCTCAGTAAAGAAAACGTCTACGCTAAGCTTTTTCCCGGCGATAAATATAAAGACAGCAGCATGCGCCTTCTCATGTTCTACCTGTATGAGGTTGTCGAAAAATTCCTTGCATACGGCAGGTATACAAAAGACGATATAAACTACAAAAAGAACCTGTTGGGTGAATTCAACGAGCGGAATATGTTTAAAGAGTTTGAAAAAACATATGAAGAAGTTATGGAAGATATGGGCAAGATCTCAGCAAGAGATGAAAGATATTATATGAACAGCTTTGAACTTGCTAACGCGTATTTTGACTATATGACAAAAGTTCATTATGATAAATATGATAAATATATGACGGGTGATTTTATTGAACGAAGGTTCAATAACCTGACTTACTCATATTTGATCAGCTTTTTGAAATTCTATTGCGTTACTTTGAATACGTTCCATGTGCTCAATTTTAAAATTAACATGGAACTGTTCGAAAACATGCTCGGAAATTTTAATCAGGAACTGTTTGAAAGCGCTCCGGTTATCAACATTTATTATAACGCAGCTATGGCTTTGCTGAAACCTGACGCGGAGGAGTATTATTTCAAACTGAAAGAGCTTATCCTTAAACACGAAGTGGTTTTGGGAAAAGAAAACCTGAGCGACCTTTTTATTAACCTTGAAAATTATTGCACAAGAAAAGTAAGAGCAGGCAAATTGAATTTTCTTGAAGAGGGCTTCAATATTTATAAACTGGAGCTTGAAAAAGGCCTGTACCTTTCCAATGAAGTTATGTCGACTGCTTTCTATACCAGCGTAGTAAACGTTGGCTGCAGGCTTAAACAGCATGACTATGTCCGGAGCTTTATCGAAAAGTATAAGGATGAACTAAGCCCTGATTCAAGAGACGCTATTTATAATTTCAGCGTAGCTTTACTCGAAACTGATTTGGGACAATTTGAAAAAGCTCTGGAATTTCTTTCAAAAGTTAAGACCGACCACCTGTATATCAAAATGGACGTCAGAATGCTTCAATGCAGACTTTATTACGAGCTTAACTGGGATGATTCGCTCGAATCACTGCTGGATGCATTCAAGAGGACCCTGGCTAATAACAAATTGATCCCCGATTTCCGGAAACTTCATTATTCAAATTTCCTTAAATACCTTGGAAGACTGGCCGCAATAAGGCATAAAGCCGATGAGCTTGACCTTGACGTATTGAGGAAACAAATGCTGGAAGGCGATAATTTCTACCACAGGCCGTGGATGATCGGCAGAATTGAAATATTAGAAAAGAAACTTAGCGCAAAAACTGCAGGTCATTCATAATCGTTTATTTCTGGAAAGCGCTTATATCGTAATATAGTGAAACCGCATAAGAGAGCCGGCAAATTTTCTCTTTTAATTCGGGCATCCCGTCCCACTGGTCATTAGTCTTAGGCAGCTTAACTACATACTTCCCGTCTTTAAATTGCAATGTTCCTAAATAAAGGTCGCGGTAGAATTTTTCTTTGCCTCCCGATAAGGTCGGCGGAAAATCGATTATCATTGTTTCAACTGCCTTGCCGTCTTGCATTTTTTCAATCTTAAGAGAATTTGTCTTATCCAGATCGGAGTTTCCACCTGCATAAAAATGCCAGGTCTTGTTGCCTTCGCAAATTTTTATGCCAGTAACTATCGCATCGCAGCAGGGGAGAGCCGTCATTTTGTAAACTGTATTGTTTGAATCGATTATAACGCCATCTGAATCCTTCAGCTCAAACGCGTAAAAATATCCGGGCCACTGGCTGTATGCCGCTGACGTGAGAACGGTTAAAAAAACAACAGCAATTGATATTCTAATTTTCATACTTTGAAAGTTTGATAAATATAATAATTTATTTAATAATTAGCTTTGTTGTACTATAAGCTCCCCTCCTTTTTCAAGGATGGGAAAGTCCCGCTTTCAAGCTGTACAGGAGTGGCCTAAATATTTCAAGATGCTCTAATATTTTACTCCGTCCTAAGCTCCAGCTTGGGAAGGAAATACAATCTTAACTAATTTAAAAATTAATGTGAAAGGGCGTTAATAATTTACGGCGCCAGGCGTTCTATCTTCCAGCCGGACTTCTGTTTTGTGTAGCAGATCCTGTCATGAAGCCTGTTAGGGCGTCCCTGCCAGAATTCAAAATAATTCGGAATTAATCTGAACCCGCCCCAAACCGGCGGCAGCGGAACGTTCTTCCCGAATCTTACGAGGTATTTTAAAAATTCTCTGATGATCACCGAGCGGCTTGCTATCACGCCGCTTTGATTTGAAGCCCACGCGCCAACCCTGCTTTTATAAGGGCGTGTTTTGAAATATTCCTCGCTTTGCTCTTTTGAAACTTTTTCAATCTTTCCTTCAACTCTTACCTGCCGCTCAAGCTTGTCCCAATAAAACAAAAGCGAAGCGCAGGGATTGGCGTCAATCTCTTTTCCTTTACGGCTTTTGTAATTTGAATAAAATACAAATCCTTTGTCGTCGAATTCTTTTAGAAGCACTACTCTAACAGATGGCTTTCCATCTTTTGTGGCTGTTGCAATGGTCATTGCGTTTGGCTCGAGGAACCCTGATTTTAAAACTTCTTCAAACCATTTTGTAAATTGTTTGAAGGGGTCCTGGCTTACGTTGTTTGCTGAAAGTGATTTTTTTGTGTATTGCCTTCGCAGATTTCTGATCTCATCCTTTCCTATCATTTATTTTTTTCTCGGTATCATAAAAGCATTATCGATCTTATCAAATCCTATTTTAGGATAGTATTCCATCGCATCATGGGCGGAAACCAAAAGGAGCATTGATTCGTCGCCTATAAGTTTCTGAACTTCCGCTACAAGTTCGTGCCCGATTCCCTGGTGTTGGTATTGTTTATCAACTGCAAGGTCAGATAAGTAACAGCAATAACTGTAGTCAGTCAACGCGCGCGCCACGCCAACCAGCTTATCGCCGTCCCACGCGGTTACCGTAAGATTAGCTCCGTCGATCATCTTCTTCAGCCTGTTCAGGTCATCCGCGGGCCTGCGTATCCCGGATGCGTGGAAAACCTCGGCTAACTGATGAGGTTCTAGTTTTGTGTTAACCTTATATGTTATTACCATACTTTAGGGTCTATTTCTTAAAATATGACTTATACACATGTTTTCTCAGAAAGAATTGCACATAAACCACCGGGTACATCAAAATATCCAGCGCAAAATTACCTGTGCTATATGCAATATTATCAATAATTATTGTACTATCAATGAATTTTGCCATTACGTGCCTGTGACGCCACTTTTTTAAAGGCTTTGGTAACTGTAACCCCTCATCAACGAAATAAATTTCATTGTTAGTCACGGTTTTTTCTGTAATTAGCGCCTTCCACTCCTGTTTCCAGCCTAATGTGTTTATTACAACATGCACTTCATCGCCCTTTTCACAGCCGTCAAACCTGTTTACCTTCAATCCTATCAAAGGCGGTTTAAGCCGCTTAAATAAATATACGTCGAATTTGTTAAAAACAGTTTCGAAATCCTGTTCAACTTTTGTTGATATTTGAAAACGCATATTTTTATGATGTCATTCCCGCGAATGCGGGAATCTTTGTTTTGTTTTTTTAGACTCTATTTTTCTGTAGGGGCGGACCCGTGTGTCCGCCCGTTTTTTACACCTCTCCCGCACACCAATGGTGCGCAGAGTGGGTGTTACTAAAAAACCCATCTATTGTTTTTGTTAACTATAGATGGGTTCAATTTGTTCTGTGCGAATCGCCGTTGTTAGCGCCTGCCTGTAGCAGGCTGGTTATCACCAACAACAATTTCATGTTTAATCTACTGACCCTGCGAAAGCGTAAATCCCGGAACTCCGTCAAAAGTAAATAGTCCTTCAGTTTTGACAAAATCAAATCCCGCGTTTTTTATGCTTTGCAGTAGAGCAATAATTTGTTCATGCGTAATTGCCGCGCCTTCTTTTGTGGATTGAAAGCGGCATATCCATTGGTCAACACAAAATGTTTCTTCCATGCTTCCGGGCCAAACTTTAACGCCGCGATTGGATACAGTCACAAGCTTCATGCCGTCAATTGCTGTATCCTTCATTTTATCGCCAAGGTCCTTTGATTTCCCGTCTGTCCAGTGAACAAACACATCAACTCCGACTAATTCTTTTTTTGCTTTCTTAATATTCTGATAGTTATACGAAGGATATGATTTAACATCAAAGCTCTTGTATGATACTTCTTTCAGCTTAGATGGTTTCTGCCCAAGCCTTGCAACAACTGCTTTAGAAAATTCTTTCGTGCCAACTTTCTCTTTGCTGTTATTTGGCTTATACAGGTCATAAGTATGAACGCCGTCTTCCATTGTTTTAAGCCATGCGTTATGCACTTTGGTCGCCACTTCAGGCTGCCCGATATGAGCCAGCATCATAACCCCGCCAAGTAATAAGCCTGAGGGATTTGCAAGATTCTGCCC
>CAZMRG010000002.1:0-60396 GCA_964568655.1 uncultured Ignavibacteriales bacterium
CAATGTTTAAAGTATCAAAGGAATTCAAAAAAACTGTTAATGACAGTCTGGTTAAATAAGTAACAGAAGGCAAAAAGCAAAAGGCAGAAGGCAAAAACAAAATAAAAATCTTGATTAAATTCAGCTCCGTAGGAGCGACATATTTGTAGAATATTTTAAAAGAAACCAGTAGCTCCGTAGGAGCGACATATAAATTCAGAGTGGAAATAAATTAAACAAATAATCTAATAAAATTTAAAGGAGCAAAATGCCGAGCGGAAAAAAGAGAAAACGCCATAAAATGGCAACCCACAAGAGGAAAAAAAGACTGAGAAAGAATCGTCACAAAAAAAGAATAAGATAAGTTAAGTTAAGTAAGTTAATTTAGACAAATAATTAACCGGTTAATTTTATTAGCCGGTTATATTTTTTATCAATAAATTATTTTTTTTGGGTTTAGAAGTTCAATCCTTAGCAAACAGCATGACAGGTCATTCCACAAGTTCTTTATGTTTTTTGGCGGCAAGATCAATGTAGTATCTTACATTCAGTTTGTTTAGAATGGGGATTACGCTAAGCATCCTGCAGCGTACCTTTTTAATAACTCCGCTCTCGTCGGAATATTGTATGACAGCGCTTTTACGGGTAGAAAGATTTTCATGAAAGCCTCCCTGGTCTATATGCAGCAAGCTATCAAGAACGGTTCTGCAAAATATCATGCTTTCACTGTCGGCGGGGATATCGTATTTCAGCGTGTCCCGTGTTTTATCAACAAAATAAACCAGCTTGCCTGCACCATCTTTTGAGTAAGTGAATTCATACCAATACCATCCGTCATCGTTCCCATTGTGATTAAATTGCCCTACTATCAGCTTATCCCATGACTGCGAATAAGCGTTATCCGGCAAATAAACCAACAACGCCAGAATAAGAAAAAAATATTTTCTCATAAATTTTTTATCTATTCACTCTATGCACTTCTATGCACTCTACTCACTCTATGCACTCTATACACTAACGCCTCACTTGATAATTCGGCGCTTCTTTAGTTACCATTACGTCATGTGGATGCGATTCTTTTAGTCCCGCGTTTGTTATCTCAATAAACTTGGAATTTGTTTGCAGCAGCTTAATTGTTCCGCAGCCGCAATAGCCCATGGCTGATTTAAGTCCGCCCACCATTTGATATATAACATCTGCCAGCGGCCCTTTGTAAGGCACTCTGCCCTCGATGCCTTCCGGCACCATTTTAGATAGCTCTTCTTCGGGATCCTGAAAGTACCTGTCTCCGCTTCCGGCTTTCATAGCTTCAAGCGAGCCCATGCCCCGGTACATTTTAAAGCTGCGCCCTTCGTAAAGGACTTTCTCGCCGGGTGATTCTTCCGTACCGGCAAGCAAGCCGCCTATCATAACGCTATCAGCGCCTGCAGCAATCGCTTTGGGTATATCCCCTGTTTGCTTGATACCGCCATCTGAGATTATCGGGATGTTATATTTTCTTGCCGCCTCGACCGCATTGAACACAGCCGTGATCTGCGGCATACCAACGCCGGCAACAATACGCGTTGTGCAAATTGAGCCTGCGCCAATCCCGACTTTAACCGCATCAACGCCCGCTTTAATTAACTCCAACGTACCTTCTGTAGTTGCAACGTTTCCGGCGATCAGCTCTATATCAAATTTCTTTTTGATGAGCTTCACCATTTCGATAACGCCGTGCGAGTGTCCGTGCGCGGTATCGACCACAATCACATCAACGCTTGCTTTAACAAGGGCTTTCACTCTGTCGAGCGTATCGTGAGTCACGCCTACCCCTGCGCCGCAGAGCAGTCTGCCATAGCTATCCTTAGCTGCCAGCGGATGCTTTTTACGTTTAATAATATCTTTAAACGTAATCAGCCCTTTAATCTTTCCATATTTATCCACTACCGGAAGCTTTTCGACCTTATACTTTTGCAGGATTTTTTCCGCCTGCAGAAGCGTTGTGCCTACGGGAGCAGTGATGAGGTTTTCCGTAGTCATGAGTTTTTGCACTTTGATCTTTGGATTCGGTTCAAAGCGCAGGTCGCGGTTGGTTAAGATGCCAATCAGCTCGTTTTTGTCGTTCACTATGGGGAAACCGGAGATCTGGTAGCGCTCCATCAGCCGGTTAGCCTCGCCTACGGTTTGGTCGGCTTTAAGCGTGATGGGGTCCTGTATCATACCGCTCTCGCTGCGTTTTACGCGGTCGACTTCCGACGCCTGTTTTTCTATCGACATATTTTTATGCAGTATGCCGATGCCGCCCTCGCGCGCCATAGCGATAGCAAGCTCTGATTCCGTGACGGTATCCATAGCGGCCGATAGAATAGGAATGTTGAGATTAATGTTGCGTGTTAGACGTGTGGAAACATTTACGTCCCTTGGTAAGACCTTTGATTTTGCCGGAACCAGCAAAATATCATCAAAGGTTATTGCTTTTTCGATGATTTTACTTTTATGTGCCATAGCAAATATAGCAAAAAAGTTTTTAATTTAAAAATACCAAGAAAGAGTAGGGTAAAAAACTTTGCCACTAAGACACAAAAACACAAAGAAAATAATAAATAACAAATAGTAAAAAAAAAGATTAACCGCCAAGGCGCAAAGGGATTTTTTTTATTCTCAGCTTTTTTGTCATTCTCCTGCCTGTACAGCCAGACCTTGAAAAAAGTGGTACATCCCGCTTGCGGGGAGAAGGGGAATTACAGTCCCCCCTTTTCTTTGTTAAAGGGGGGTTGAGATTTCTAAATACAAGATTACTGTAGATTGAATATTATTTTGAGTATTAGAATAATTGAGATGAGGGTTTATTTTTAAAGAACAACAAAAACCAAGATTCCTCCGATTTAATCGGGACGGGAATGACAAAGGTTTAGGGTTTACCTTTATTCGTGCCACGACATGGAGTCGTAGCACGAGACTACACCGCATGGGAATGACAAGCTAATGGGGGTTTAATGCTTGGCAGATCGTTCGGGGGAACCCTCCAAAGGCGGGTAAACGTATAGCCAGCACAAGACCCATTCTCCTGCCGGAACTATTTAATACGTTACAAAAGTCCCGATCATATCATAATAGTCCTGCATGAGAGCGCGCCGGTCATAAGCTTTTACAGCGCCCGGGTCATATACACCTAAATTAGTACTATGAATAAACAGCCTGATCCCGAAACAATGAGCGCCTGATGAAACTGCATACACGGTTTCATAGTAGTAATTGCCAGTAGCCGCTTCATCGCGTTCCGCTATAGTATAAGTTTCGCCGCCGGCCGTTGTGCCGGGAATTTCAGTTATTGACTCCCCGCTTTCCAGAAAATTTTTAGCGCTGGAGCCTGCGGGAAGCCACTCAACGCTTATATATGAATCGTCCGTAAGGTTTGTGCCGCTGGTAAGCGCAGCCGGAACATTAAAAGAAACCCCGGGTATCGATCCTGATGTCAAAAAAGTATAAGTATATGATGTGTTTTTAGTATAAGAGCTCAGGTACTTAATTGAAAATCCAATCATGCTGTTTTTATACTTCTTCCATACGGCGTTAATATCCGTAGTTTTTACAAATGATTGTCCGTTATTGCCCGTAAAATTGCCGGGGGCGCTAAGTGTAAGTCCCTGTATGAAAATGATCAAAGCCAGCGTTAAAAATGTTTTTTTCATTTATTTAATTTTGGTTTTAGTTTATAAAATGCTGAAACTCTTAACGCCCCCGTTAGCTGAAATAAAAAAAAGGGCAACGTTTTAATTATACATTAAAACTTTTTTGCCCCTTGGCAATAATAGAATATTCTTTTCACAAATACAATGATTTATTGGGAAGGTGAATCCTTATAAACACGTCTCCCCCTGCCTGCAGCAGGCAGGCCTGACAGGGGGAGATACCAGAGGGGGTGGCGACACATGTCCTCACCTCCCCCTACCCCCTCCTGTCAGGAGGGGGCGGCATTTTTTTTGTACTCCCAAACTAGAGTTTGGGCCTCAGGGTTAAACCTGAATACATAACCAGTTGAAATTAATAATAGGATTCGATTGTGAGAATTATTACAATGTGGGTTCAAACGCTTTTGCGGCTCGTTCGGGGAACGAGCCCTACAGTAAAATTGTTCATTAGAGTCGACTCAGGGTTAAACACGTCTCCCCCTGCCTGCAGCAGGCAGGCCTAACAGGGGGAGATACAGAGGGGGTGGCAAGTTACCCTTGCGTATTGAGGATTGGAAAAGAAAAGATTACCATCTGGATTCCCGCTTTCGTGGGAATGACAAAGTTGTTAACTACAGTCAGGTTCTACACAGCCGCCGTCTTTTCTTTCTGTTTCAAGGGTTACATGACTGATGTTTAAATGTTCCAGTTCGTGTTTCAATTTATCTTTAATAGCGCTTTCCTCTTTAATATCTATTTCGTTAGCCAGAACTAAATGCGCGGTCAACGCATTTTCTGTCGTGCTGAGCGCCCATACATGGATATGGTGAATTTCCTCAATGCCTGAAACCTTTGAGGCGCAGTCAGCAACATCTTTCATGTTTATTCCGCGCGGCACGCCGTCAAGGGTAAGACGAAGGCTCTCTCTCAGCAGCTTCCATGTCCCGAAGAGAATAACTATCGCAATGGCAATGCTCAGAAGCGGGTCCACCCAGTACAGCTTAGTATAGAAGATAATAATTCCTCCGGCAACCAGTCCAAGAGAAACAACCGCATCTGACATTAAATGCAGGTAAGCGCTTTTAATGTTAATATCGTTTTCTTTATCCTTAAGAAACATCAAAGCGGTAAATCCGTTAATGATAATTCCGATTCCCGCAACAGCTGCAATCACCCCACCGGGCAATGGCTCGGGCTTAAATAAACGATGGAACGCTTCAAAGCTGATTGCGCCGATAGAAACAAGCAACACTACCGCATTTAAAAGCGCGACAAGTATTGTTGTTTTCCTGTAGCCGTAGGTATATTTTTTATTTGGTTTTACTTTTAGCAATCTGAAAGCTATTAGAGAGAGCGCAAGGCTGGCTACATCAGCAAGATTGTGGCCGGCGTCAGAGAGCAGTGAAAGTGAATTAATGTAAAACCCGGCTATTACTTCTATTAAAACAAATAAAGCATTGAGCGTGATCCCTATTAGAAATGCACGGTCAATATTACGCTTATTTTCGTGGCTATGGTCGTGCAAACTGTTTACTAAAGCCTTTCTTTATGCGTCGTTATTTCGGAATCCGGTTTCATAATACAAATATAACCAATACTGTACTATGGTTTTCAGGAATAAATAATGATTGTTCATGGAGTCCCAAGCAGTCTGCCAAAAGGCGGAGTGGGCTCGGGGTTAAATATCGTCTCCCCTTGCCTGCAGCAGGCAGGCCTAAGATAATAGTTCCCGTCCCCTATTGGCATCATATTAATGCGCCATGCCGATTCAGGCTTGCCGTTTACGCGCACAAGAACGGGCATAGGTTTTCGCCAGCCGGATTTAATTTTCGCTGTCCTGGTTTTGCTCACCAGAATATACGGATTTACTCCGCGTATTTTTATTTCTGCGGTAAATGTTATCATAGATGGCGCTATGATAATATATAAATTTGGATTTTGAAAGCCCTTCGGCTAAGCTCCGGGTTATAAAAAAATTCGCGCCGGACGGGGATGTCTCAGCGCGAATATTATAGTTTGGCACATTATATTGTGAAGTGAGAAAGTAGGCGAATTAATTTATTCTCTTGTAAACGACCAATCCCCCTTACATCTGACCGAAAGTATGAATGTATTTGATTCCGGTATTTGAATCGATTGTTCATCTTCAAAAGCTCCGGTCTTCTGTTCCAAATTAAACAATGGCGAACCGTCCCGATTCAGCAAGTCGGCTGTAAAATCACCGCTTCCTGAATAAGTAATATTTACTTTTGTAATACCTACATTTAAATATATCTGCTGATCTTTGTCACCTGTAAATTTGTAATTTGATGTGGACGTTTCCCGGCTATTAACAATTTCTTTTTTTGTACCATCATTTGTTGTTGTAAAAGTATGCCTATAGCTTATGATGCCTGAAAGGATCAATAATCCCACAATAAGCACTAAGCCGCCAAGGTACTTAAAGAATATATCATTTTTCTCAAACATAATTTTATCTATCTAAATTATTTATAATAAGCTCTGTCTGTTAATTCATGTACCCCGTCTTTATAAGCGCAGTTGGCGCAGCAGTATATATTTCCATGCGCCTCTACTCCGTGGCCAAGAATAATGCAATCACAGAGTTTACAATGCGGGGCAAGCTTGCTTATAGCGCACTCAAAGCTATCAAACATATAGGTATTTCCTCCAAATATAACATTAAATGTTTTATCATAATCGTTACCGCATTTATCACATTAAGCCATTGCCTTCTTTGTTTAAGTTTTCATAAAAAATCGGTGAGTGGCGCTGGATAAGTCTTGCCGCCTTGACTTGATAAATAATAATCGGGACACCAGTTCCTTTTGTTATTTATTTTCCAGCGCTTAAAATATATGCACCCATCAGAACATATATTTTTCTCTCACCGATCCATCACTAAATGAGTCCTCTATTATTATATTCAATAAATATGCCAAATTATCAGCATTGAAATAACAGATGGATAGAAAATAGAAATATATGGTGATATGACAATGATGTCATTGATTTGCGTATTTTGACACATTAATGTGGTTGTATAAAAATCACCCCATCTCACTGTTTTGTTGTTGAAAGTTAAGCTATCTTAATCCTGTTGGAATCTTTCTAAATTTTGCAGGAGTTATCATGATATTCAAAAAGCCATCAGTCAGCGCCAATACTGTCAAAAGAGAATTGCTTTTAGGATTTGATTTTATGGAGAAATATATTAGAAAGAAAAAATCAGCTGCGCCAATCATTTCCTTGCATTGCAGGTATGAAATCGAAGATATGGGAGAAAGAACGGTCACATTTTATCTTGTCTCCAATGAGACGGCAGATGTGAGCCGGTTCATAGAGAAATGGAAATTTGAAAAGGTAAACGCTCTTCCTTCATCGCTGATACATATTTTGGGCAATTACGAAGCTAAGGTAAAAGAAATTGACCGGGCTAAATTCGAACAAATTTCTCCCGAAACGTTATCATAATTTTTTTTCGGAATATAGCATTAAACCTTACCCTCGGACTTCCTTTATTGATTATTTCATAAAAAAATCTTCTAACGTAAGCTCCGATAATTTATTGTAAATTCAATTTTAAGTAATTGTATTTATTTATATTATTGAAAATTATCTAAGAACGATCTTCAGAAGGTCCTCTGAATAAATGAGAGAATTATCATATTATCAATGGATGCTTACTTAATACACCGTCTCCAGTTTTCATTTACAATAATGTTTCATTATATATTCCCGCAGCTTACTATGGGGCTTGCGCTGCTAATTGTAATTCTGAAAATTCTGGCTGTGCGGAAAAATGACGAACATTACAATAAAGCCGCAAGGTTCTGGGCAAAGATATTCGCTCTGAACTTTGCAATCGGAGTTGTGACCGGCATTCCAATGGAATTTCAATTCGGCACAAACTGGGCGAAGTTCTCTGCATTCGCAGGCGGAGTGATAGGGCAAACGCTGGCAATGGAAGGCATGTTCGCTTTCTTCCTTGAATCGGCTTTCCTTGGATTATTTTTATTTGGCGAGAAAAAACTTGGCCCTAAGCTTCATCTTGTTTCAGCGTTTCTGGTTTTTCTGGGTTCATGGATATCAGGTTTTTTCATAATCGTAACAAATGCATGGATGCAGTTGCCTGTCGGATTTACCCGCGCGGCGGACGGAACATTTCAGCTAGCGAGTTTCAGCGAGCTGATGACGAACCCGTGGGTCTTCTGGCAATATGTGCATAACATGAGCGGCGCAGTCGTGACCGCATCATTTGTCATGGCATCGCTTGGCGCATATTATTTGCTTTCCAATAAACACACTGAATATGCAAAAACATTCATGAAGCTTGGGATAATTACCGGAGTAATTGTTTCAATATTTCAGGCATTCCCCAGCGGCGACGGGCAGGGAAAAAACGTTGCGCTTTACCAGCCATCAACGCTCTCTGCAATGGAAGGACTTTTCGAAACAGAGAATGGCGCATCACTTGTTATATTGGGCCAGCCTGACATCGAAAAACTCACCCTCGATAATCCAATAAAAATTCCAAACCTGTTAAGCTTCCTCACTTATAACAGATGGAAAGCTGAAGTAAAAGGGCTTAAAGAATACCCGCGTGACCATTGGCCGGATAATATTCCCCTGCTCTATTATAGCTATCATATAATGGTTGGATTGGGCACATTATTTATCGGGATTATGCTTATTGGCGCTTTTCTTTTGTGGCGTAAAAAACTTTTCACTGCCAGATGGTTTATGTGGATATTACTGTTAAGCTTCCCTTTCCCATATATTGCTAACACTGCCGGTTGGATGACCGCCGAGCTTGGCCGCCAGCCGTGGCTGATATACGGATTGCTCAGGACTTCGGAAGGCATGTCCACTCATGTAAGCTCCGGAAATGCGCTCTTCACATTGCTTGGATTTGCGGGGATATATTTGCTTCTGGGGATATTGTTTATAGTTCTTGTGATAAAAGAAATCAATCACGGTCCTGAAAACGGAAAGGAGCATGCTTAAATGGGAATATTCTGGTTTGCGGCGCTTGCTTTTATGATAGCTATGTATGTTGTACTGGATGGATTTGACCTGGGCGCAGGAATAATTTTTCTTAAAGCGGCTAAGACAGATGAAGAGAGAAGAATGATATTGAGCGCAATCGGACCGGTGTGGGACGGCAACGAAGTATGGCTTATTGCAGCCGGCGGAACGCTCTTCTTTGCATTCCCGCAATTATACGCTTCAAGCTTCAGCGGATTTTATCTGCCTTTAACTATGGTTCTATGGTTACTAATAGGCAGGGCTTTAGGCATAGAGCTAAGAAAGCACGTTGATAATTCTTTATGGAAATCTTTTTGGGACGCAGTGTTTTCAGCTTCAAGTATATTGCTTGTAGTTATATTCGGCGCAGCGCTTGGCAATATCATCCGCGGCGTACCAATTTATGAAAACGGCTATTTCTTCGAAGCTTTTTGGACGTCGTTTAAAGTCGTTCCTGAGGCAGGGATTCTGGATTGGTTCACTGTTCTAATGGCGCTTCTGGCTGTGTTTACACTTATTGCTCACGGGGCTAATTATATTGCTCTCAAAACTGAAAATGAACTGCAAAACCGCGCGCGGAAATTCTCTAAATCAGCTAACTGGGGAGCTTTATTATTATCAATTGCAGTGTTTGTTTCTATAAATATTATCCGACCGGAAGCGTTTGGTAATTTTACAAGAAATTTCTGGGGATACATATTCCCTGCTTTGGGATTGTCAGGATTAATTGGAATGGTCTATTTCAGAACTAAGAATAAAGATTTTAAAGCATTTTTATCATCATCGGTTTTTATTGCGGGGATGCTGGCCACTACCGCATTTGGCCTGTATCCTACTTTATTAGCCTCTTCTATCAAGCCTGAGTTCAGTTTAACTATTCAAAATTCCAAGGCTGGCGACTATGGACTTGGCGTTGGTATGATCTGGTGGATAATCGGATTAATTCTGGCATTTATATATTTTGCATATATGTTTTATACATTTAAAGGCAAAGTTAAAGAAGGCAATTATTAATTATTAATGACTAATTTTATGCCGCAGCCGTAATGTATTAACAACTATTCTAATTTTTTTAGAAATCACGTTTTCACAGTAACGCCGAAATAAATTATTATTAACTCTGACTTTCCATTCGTTTTTTCTCATCCATGGAAAATAACCGAAAATTATTTTTAGTATTTAAATATGAAACTCTTGACATCTGCAGAACATTATATTATATTTGACCATTCACTTATTTAATATGATTATGTAAATACCTTGCGAATCCTATTCATTATTTTGTGTTTATCGTAACCTTCACATTTATAAGTTAGTTCTTTTTAACTGGTCATTTTTTTTGCGTCTGCAAATCTTCGTTATTTGCGGCAATATGCTATTTCTGATTTTTAGTTCTCTTCATAAAGCTGGGAGGGGAGGGCTAAACTAAATAATTACCCGGCAAAAAAAGGAGTTAGTTATGAAAACAAGATTTATCTTAAAGTCATTCACGTTGTTTTTGGCTGTATTTGCTGTTTATTTTGCTCTTACAGGCGCTTCAGGTAGTACTGATAACAGCGGGAATAAAACAGTTACCTGTGATAAGATAGTTTGCGTCACAGATGCACATGGTAATCCCGTACCAAATCAAAGCATTCACGCTTATGACATCAACGGCACAGAGGTTGCAAGCGGCACTACCGGCAAAGATGGATGCGTCGATCTGATATATACCTTTAAAGATGGAGTTAAATATAGATTTTGCGACCTTAGCGTAGCGTGTGTCACAAATTGCAAAACCGTTACTGTAACCTGTTCAACGCCCGGAATCACAATGTTCGATTGCGGTAACTAAGAACGATGAAGCTTCAGGAATTTATGCAGGGCCTCAAACGGGGCCCTGTTATATGTTTTCATCAACTTCAGATGCCATACGTTCTTTGCGAGAATGCCCCATTTTGAAGCAATGGAACAGATTTGCTAATGTTTAATTCGCAAGCCAGCTCAACATCTTTTTCAAATCCACGTTCAATAAGCTCGGCGCCTGATACAGTATCTTTGATGACGCCAGGCAAGTCATCCTTAAACGTTTCGAAAACATTAAGGGCGATTTGGCTTTGTTGAGATAGTTCTCCATTCATAAAAGATATTATTGCGCCTGCGCCAATGAGATCTTCTATAGCATAACGCATTGAACCATCTTTCCATCTCTCACCTGCAGCTATAAAAGAAATATTCTTCCCTGAAACCATAGCAAACTGTGCTACAGATCCACAATTTCTGAGAGAACCACAAATAGTAATTATTTTTCCGGTGGCAAGCGATAATGCAGATCCGTTTGGGGAGGGCAAAACTAATTTTGCGCCATCAGGAATATCCAGCAATGATGAAGGAGATAATGTATAACCATTTATTATTTTTCTATCATGACTTGCGGTAACAGCTCCTAATTTACGGGCATATTCAGTAACAGTTTTATCTTTCCATTTGAAAGGATAGACCATCGCCCCTTTTAAAACGGCAATATCAACGCACGTGGAAAATGAAAGAACATCTACAATAATAAAAATATCTGTTTTGCCCGACAGCTTATTTATACCATCTAAACCCCATTCACAATTTATTATGGCTTGACTGTTCATATCTTGTCGTATTAAATAAAAGGGCGTTCTTTCGAACGCCCCTACAATATTTTTTTTATTTCATAAGATGATGGGATTGCCGCGTCGTCCCGGGTTTCCCGGGACTCCTCGCAATATCTTATTTATCATTCTTCCCGTGACAGTTTTTGTATTTCTTACCGCTGCCGCATGGACAAGGATCGTTGCGCCCGATTTTTGGGCCGACTTTGATTGGAATTTTTTTCGTTTCAGTCGGATCCTGGTTCTGCATGTTGTCCGACTGTTCCGGGCTCATTTTAAATCCTGCGCCGGTTGCGGAGGCTTTTGTCGTCTGCAATCTCTGCATCGCCAGTGGTCGCTGTCTTGGCTGAACCTGCGCCTGCTGCTCGCCCTGTACTGTAAATTTAAATACAAAGTTAATTACATCCTTGCTTATATCTTCAAGCATCTGGACAAACAGCTCAAAGCCGTCGCGTTTATATTCAATAAGCGGATCTTTCTGGCCGTAAGCGCGGAAGTTAATGCCTTCCTTAAGGTCATCCATTTCCCTCAAATGTTCTTTCCACTTGTCATCAATAACAGTGAGCATCGCGAAACGTTCAATTTGAGCAATCAGGTCAGGCCCGTATTTATCTTCTTTGCGCTTGTAACTTTCTTCGATCAGGCCCATTATATGTTCCTCAAGACCTTTTTCACCCAGTTTCTGGAATTGCTCCGGGGTTACATCCATAAGAACAAGAAACGTTCTTTGCACTTCATCTCTCAGTCCCTCAATATCAGCCTCTTCATAGTACTTTACGCTGATCTTGCTTACATGGTTGCGCGCCATATCAAATATTTCATCCTTGATGCGTTCTCCCATCAGCGCCTGGCGGCGGCGATCATAAATAACTTCGCGCTGCTGATTCATTACGTTATCATATTCAAGCAGTCTTTTTCGTATTCCAAAGTTATTTTCTTCAACTTTCTTTTGAGCGCGTTCAACAGAGTTTGTGATCATCTTGTGCTCAATAGCCTCGCCCTCGCCCATCTTTAAGCGTTCCATTATCCGCGAGATTCTTTCGCTTCCAAAGAGACGCATCAGGTCATCTTCCAAAGAAAGGAAGAACTTGGATGAACCCGGATCTCCCTGGCGTCCGGCGCGGCCCCTTAACTGGCGGTCAATTCTGCGCGCTTCATGGCGCTCGGTGCCTATTATATGGAGTCCGCCAATATCGGCAATTCCGGGACCAAGCTTAATATCAGTTCCTCTGCCCGCCATGTTTGTGGCGATGGTAATAGAGCCCTTGAGTCCTGCATTTGCTATGATCTGGGCTTCACGCTGATGCTGCTTGGCGTTCAGAACTTCGTGCGGAATGCCTTTTCTTTTCAGCATCCTCGAAATCGTTTCTGATACATCAACCGAAGTAGTGCCTACAAGAACGGGCCTGCCGATCTTGCGCATGTTATCAATTTCTTCGATAACAGCGTTATATTTTTCACGCTTTGTTTTGTAGATAACGTCGTTAACGTCGTTGCGGATACAATCTTTATTTGTAGGGATTACAACTACATCCAGCTTATAAATATCGAGAAATTCGCCTGCTTCAGTCTCAGCAGTACCTGTCATACCTGCAAGCTTTTTATATAGCCTGAAATAGTTCTGTAAAGTAATTGTCGCCAGCGTCTGCGTGTCTTTTTCAACGTGAACGCCTTCTTTAGCTTCGATAGCCTGGTGCAAACCTTCGGAATATCTTCTGCCGGGAAGAACGCGTCCGGTGAACTCATCGACTATCATAACCTTGTTATCCTGGATAACATACTCAACGTCATTTTCATACAGCGCATAAGCTCTTAGGAGCTGCTGAACCGTGTGCAGACTGTCGCTTCGTTTTGAATATAACTCCGCAAGCTCGTCTTTTTTCCGCTGCTTTTCTTCGGCAGAAATTGTGTCGTCGTTTTCGAACTTGGCAATTTCAGAACCCATATCGGGCAGCACAAAGAAATCTTTATCTTCATTCCCCGATGTTAAAAACTCCCTGCCTTTTTCGGTAAGGTCAATTGTATGGTTCTTTTCATCGATTGCAAAGTAAAGCTCGTCGTCTATCTCATGCATTCTGCTGGCATTATCGCGCAGGTACTCTATCTCTGTACTTTGCATGAGCGTTTTATTTGAAGGCTCCGAAAAAAGCTTCATCAGCCTTTTATTTTTCGGGAAGCCGCGGTAAGCTCTCAGCACACAAACTCCCGCATAAGACATTTCGTCTTTTGTAGCTTCGCCGCCTTTGTTAATTATAGTTTCTGCTTCGCCCACCATCTTCGCGATCAGGTTCTTCTGGGCATCAACAATACGCTTAACGCGCGGGTTCATTTCGTCAAACTTATGCTCGCTTAGCTCAACAGGTCCTGAAATTATGAGCGGCGTTCTTGCTTCATCAATTAATACAGAATCAACTTCGTCGACAATCGCGAAATTATGCCCGCGCTGGACCATATAGTTCTTATCGACCACCATATTGTCTCTCAGGTAATCGAAACCGAATTCATTATTGGTGCCGTATGTGATATCACAGTTGTAAGCGTCGCGGCGCTTATCGTTATCCATGTCGTTGATTATACATCCTACTGTTAGTCCATGGAATTTAAATATTTCTCCCATCCATTCACTGTCACGTTTTGCGAGGTAATCGTTTACTGTAATAACATGGACGCCTTTTCCTGTAAGCGCATTTAAAAACATGGGAAGCGTACCGACAAGCGTCTTACCTTCGCCAGTCGCCATTTCAGCGATTTTACCCTGATGCAAAACAATACCGCCGATAAGCTGCACATCAAACGGGATCATTTCCCATTTTACTTTTGTGCCGGCGGCTGTCCACTCAGTTCCATACAGCCTGCGGCAGGTATCTTTTACGACCGCAAAAGCTTCCGGCAGAATTTCCCACAACAACGCTTCTTCAGTATCATGAAGTTCTTTATCTACATCCTCAAGCTCAGCATAGAGATCCTGTCTTTCCTGATGAGTCATTTCATTCTTTAGCTTATCCGAAAGCTCAAGAATTTTGTCTTCAAATTCCCGGGTTCTTTCTTTTATCTGGTCTTTAAACCCCTGGGTCTTTTTCTTAAATTCATCATCGGAAAGGTTTTTAAATTCTTCATAATACCCGTTAATTCCGTCAATTATGGGCCAAAGTTCCTTTACGTCCTTTTCGTGCTTAGACGGGAATAATTTTGTTATAAATTTAAACATTATATAATTTTAGACTGTATTTTGCTATAAACCTTTAAAATAACGATTTGTTTGACAGGTTACAATTCAAAAAAAATAGATTTTGTACCTTTTGGACATTAACGCGCCTAAGGCAGAAAGCTATTGCCTTTTCCATTTTATACTGCAACCCATAGACGGAATTATTTCGAAGTCGATTTCCTTACTTGCAAGAAGAAGGTCAATCGCCAGTCTTAACTCATTTCTGGTTACTTTAGTTTCATCTTTCCAGTTGTCATCGATTCTGCCGCGGTACTTCAAAACCCTGTTTTCATCGTACAGATAAATATCAGGCGTACACACAGCATCGTATGCTTTAGCAATTTCCTGGGACTCATCAAACAAATACGGGAATACATATCTTTCTTCTTTTGATCTAATAGCCATATTTTCAAACGAATCTTCTGGATATGTTTCAGGGTCATTGGAACTAATAGCAATCAGCGAAAACGATTTGCCGGAATAATCTTTGGCAATTTCATTTATCCTTTGTTGTACAGCTACAACATAAGGACAATGATTACACATAAATATCATACAAAGGACTTTCTTATCGTCGAATGAATTAAGCGAATAAGTTTTGCCGTCAACGCCTTTTAGCGCAAAGGGAATCGCTTTTGTCCCTATTTTTAAATCTTCTGGAGATACTGCCATAATATTTCAATTAACAATTAACAATTACAAATAAAAAAAATACGAATTAAATAACAGTAACTATTTACAAATAAAAAAACCTTAACAATTGTCAGTCTGAGCGGAGGCGAAGACCAAATTCCTTTTCAAATTTAGGGTGGTTATTTAAATCGTATTGGATTGTCTTCAATCCGATTTTTTCAGCGCCTACGCAGTTTTCTTCCAGGTCATCGATAAAAACACATTCTTCAGGCTTTGAATTAAATAGATCCATAGCTTTTAAATAGATCTCAGGTTCTGGCTTTAGAGATTTGAGTTTATATGAAAGAGCAAAATTATCCAGTAAATTTATATATTCGAATCTTGCTTTGATATATTCAAAATGCAGCGGACTCGTATTTGAAAGCAAATACAAATTGTATTTTCTTTCTGTCTTCAAATTTCTAACCAGTGAACTCATCGGTTTTATTTCTGCGAACATATCGTTAAACGCGTCTGCAAATTCAGAGCCGCTCATTTTCAATCCAAGTTCATTCACGCATTTATCTACAAATTGCCGGGTGTCAATCCTGCCTGCCTCATAACCGATGTTCCTGTAATTCCCTCCCGTAAAAAAACTATTATAAAGTTTTTCTTTTACGCCGTCCGTTTCAAGCTTATTTCTGAAATTAGCATAATTAACGTTCACTAATACATGGCCAAGGTCAAAGATAATGTTTTTTATCACTTAAATGGCATTCTCCAGTTTCAGCATTTTCCTTTTCAGGCTGATTCCTCCGCCAAACCCGCCAATACTGTTCTTTGCCAGAACGCGGTGGCATGGAATTACGATCGGAACAGGGTTCTTGCCGCAGGCTGAACCGGCTGCGCGGGTTGCATTCTTATTTCCTGCCCGTTTTGCAAGCTCAGAATAAGAAATTGTCTTGCCGTATTTTACTTTAGAGATCTCGACCCAAACTTTAGTCTGGAACGCTGTTCCTTTCAGGAACACTTTCATATCAAAATCTTTTCTTTTGCCTGCATAATACTGGCGTATTTGTTTTATTTCGGGAGCTAATTTGGATTTGGATTTCTTAACTTCATCATTCAAATAAGTCTTCAATATTTTCACAAACTTCTTTTCATCGTTAGAAAACTCAATGTTACAAACTCCTTTTTCATTTTTGGCAATGAGAAATGTTCTTTTGATCTCAGGAATTTCTAAGTTATAATAGTAAACCATGATAATTGTCCTTTCAAAAAAACAAACGTTCTAAAATAGCCATTTATTATTAGTTTTGACGATACATCCCGATAAAGTTTGCTGATACTGAAATTTAACATATATTGTCTTCATGTTTAAGACATAAAAAAAATCCACTCCGGAATTCCGAAGTGGATTTATATGAAAAAACTCAATTATTTTATTTGATCAATATCATTTTCTTAGTTGAAACATAGTCGTTTGCTATAAGCTTGTAGAAATATATACCGCTGGCATAACGCGATGCATCCCATGTAACCTTATACTGACCTGCTTTTACGTCCTGGTTCACAAGCGTTTCAACTTCCTGTCCCATAACATTGAATACTGCAACCTTTACGAAAGCTTCTTTAGGAATATCAAACCGGACAGTAGTTGTGGGGTTAAACGGATTTGGATAATTCTGAGCCAAAACGTAACTTTCAGGCAATTGAGTTGAGATCTGTTCGATTCCAACCAGGTTCGAATATCTTGTAGTATAAATAACTGTTGAAACCGGCGGATTATTATATCTCATTGAGCCAGTAACATAAACATGGTCTACATCAACAAAAGCGACCGCTGAAGCGTAATCATTTCCGTTGGCGCTGCCGTTCTCTCTCTTTCTCCATGATTCAACTCCGTTTGAACGGTACTTGATCGTAAGAAAATCTGTCCCGTTGGAACCGGCGCTAGTACCTGTCACATAAACAGAGCTTGTGTCGCCGACTACAATAGATACAGGGAAATCATCGCCCGCATCAGTTGTACGCGCAACCCACTGCTGAACCAGACTTGAATTGTATTTCAAAGTAGCATAATCAAAATTTGTTGATCCGCCATGGCTATAACCGGTGACGTAAACATTGTTGCTGGCGTCAATTGTCATTGCGGTCATAACTTCAATACTGTTAAGATTATTATCATAGAAAGCAATTCCAAGGCTGTCGCCGTTCATACTGTATTTGATAACAGCGTAATCCTGAACAGATGTAGGCCTGGTGCACGACCCGCCGACATACAGATTTGCGGCAGTGTTATCTAAAACCAAACCGATTGGAACATCATCAAGCGAAGAGCTGCCGTTGAATTTCTTAACCCATTGAATTGATCCTGAGCTGTTAATTCTCATCGTCATAAAATCAGCCCCCGGAGAATTTCCTGATTGTCCGGTAACATACACATTTCCGGACCCGTCTACTTTTACTGAACGCGCCTCATCAAAAGATGTAGATACTCCTCCGGTATATACAACCGGCCATCCTGAAGGAACGTTGCCATTTGCATCATATTTGAGTATAGTGAACTTCTGGCCTAATCCGCCTGCCACATCGCTTCTTCCGGCAGTATAAACATTGCCTGAATTATCTACAGCTACTGAAAAACCATAGTCTCCGCCGTTATTAGATCCATTGTACCTTTTTATCCATGTTGTATCGCCTGTGGTTGCATTATACTTAATGGTTATAATGTCTCTGCCCGGATTGAAAGTCCATCCGCATACAAAAACTGAACTATTATCGCATGTAATAGCCAGCGGCCTGTCTGATGAAGGACCCACCATCTTTTTAACCCACAGTGTATCCCCTGTTACGGGATTATATTTAATCGTTACTATATCTTCGGCGGTAGTTGCGCCTTTTGTCCACCCGGTAACGAAAACGTCGCCGTTCGAATTAACGCACATTGAAACGCAGGAGTCCTGTACATTACCGGAACCATTATATATTTTGTTCCAGTATGTATAGGGTATCTGGGCGTTAAGCCCTGAGAAACCAAAAACTAAGAACAAAAAAACGATTGCGAAAAGTTTAAAGTAATTGTTTTTCATCTAAGTAATAGAAGTTTGTTTTAATTTTACTGATCAATTTCAACTGTACTAAGTTAGCCGTCAATAGGTAGTGATACAATACCGAAATAACGGTATCCGGCACCTAGTACCTATCTTTATAATTGACTTGTAATAAATGATATAAACATAAAACACTTTAAATATAGCTTAAAATAGAATTTCTAACAATAACCTCACAAAAATAATTAGTAGTTTGTCACATACTAAAAAAATGGGAACTTCCCTAAGGGAAATTCCCATCATGCTGAATTATATTGAACTTAAGATCTCTTATTTAACAAGCGCCATTTTTTTAGTGTCGGTAAAGCCATTGGCCGTTATTCTGTAAAAATAGATACCGCTTGACAATGATGAAGCGTCAACAGAGTATTCATAAGAACCGGGGCTTAAAGAGCCGCTGTATGGATTTAATACCGTTTTCCCTTCGATATTATAAATCTGTATTCCAACGGTGGAAGATACAGGTAAATCAAATTTGATCTTCGTGGTAGGATTAAACGGATTTGGATAATTCTGCATAAGACTGAATTTTGTCGGCGTCTGGTTTGATACCGGCTGTATTCCAACCAGAGGCGAATACTTTACAGTTGCAAAGTCAAATCCTGATATCGTGCCCATACTTCTGCCGGTTACAAAAACATCCCCCTGATGATCGACGGCAATGGATGTAGCATAATCGCTGGAGTTTGCCGGGCCGTTATAAGTCCATGCCCAAAGTTTATCACCCATAGGGTCGTATTTAATAGTTGTATAATCGTTAGAGGTAGCCACTAAATTGCTTGAACCTGATACATAGACATTTCCCGCATCGTCAAGGCTAATAGCACGAGGCACGTCATTTGAACTTCCCGGGCCGAAATAAAACTGCACCCATTGAAATACTCCGTTTGTATTATATTTAACTGTGGCGTAATTTGAATCGTTTGCTATAACACTGGATGTTGAACCTGTTACATAAACATCGCCTGCGCTGGTGACCGCCATTGCATTTGCAAAATCGCCCCCATTATAAGAACTGTTATATCTCTGAACCCATTGCTGTACTCCGGCCGGGCTGTATTTTATTGTAGCATAATCGACGCCGGTAGAGCCGCCATCGCTTTGTCCTGTAACATATACATTACCCGAACCGTCTAGTTTCAGGTCATACGCAACATCACCGCCGTTGGCAGGACCGTTGTATGTATTAACCCACAGCGGAACGCCGTCTGAACTGTATTTAATCGTTACATAATCATAACCGCTTGTCGCGCCGATGCTGCCGCCTGTTAAATAAATATTCGAAGATCCATCTACCTGCATGGCAGTAGTAACGTCATAGCCGTTTCCCGGGCCGTTATATGTTTGCACCCATTGCTGTACGCCGGCTGAATTGTATTTTATCAGGACTATATCCTGGCTGTTTGAGACACTCATGCTTGAACCTGAAACATATACATTACCCGAATTATCCACCGCAATACATCTGGCTTCATCAAACGCATGCGCCGGCCCGTCATAAACCGCATTCCATAAAGGAACTCCGCTTGAGCTGTATGCAAGCGTAGTTATATCAGCGTTTGTAGCGCCCCCGTCGCATCTGCCCGTTACATAAATATTCCCGTTCATATCGCTGGCTATGGCAAAAGAATAATCGCCCCCATGGTTTGGACCGTCAAAAGTTCGGCTCCAAATCAAGTTCCCGCTGTTATCATATTTCACAGTCGTCATGTCTTTGCTGGTATTTGTATTTGTACTGTAGCCAGTTACAATTACATTTGAAGAAGGGTCAAGGGTGAGCGCATAAGAATAATCAGTTGAATTAGCTGTTCCGTTGAATCTTGAAACCCACTGCTGAGAAACATTTTGAGAAAAGACCTGGATAGTTAATAGCAGGAAAAACAGAATGAAAGTTAAAGCTTTCATAAAGACCCCCTTTATGTTTGCCCGAAGGCAAGAATGAAATTGTTTAAAACTAATTTTGGTCCCGTATGAAATAACCGAATAAATTAGTAAGAATTACTAGTTATTTCTGCCATCCTCTTGTAATAAACTTAACGTATTTAAGAGATGCCCGCAATAGCGTTTTCAGTGAATTAATTACATTCCATTTCTTAAATTGTGCATATTTCTTTTTATTTCATCAGAAAAAAAGGTAAATTTGTTAAACTGTGAATTTATTTATATTTTTTTATTATGAAAAAGGCAATCTTGGCTACTCTGGCATTCAGCATTTCGTTTTTACTTATTAATGGTTTCAGACCCTCCTCGCCCCTAAATAATTCGGGTATTCAATATCCATTTCAAACCTTAAATTCGGGTATAGACAAAACAGAAACTTCCGAAAGCGTTCGTGAGAAATTATTTTCCATGAGCCTCCGGGAAAAAATCGCGCAAATGGTTATATCAAGCGCTATACCCGATAATCTAAGCGAGAACTCGGCAGAATTTTTGAAACTTAAGAAGTTGAGCGCTGTTACTAAGGTAGGCGGATTCATTTTTTTTAAAGGAAGCTGTTCAGAATATGCGAAACTATCAAACAAACTGCAGGGATTTTCAGAAACACCGTTATTAATTTCTGCGGACTTTGAAAGAGGAACCGGAATGCGCGTAACAGACGCGGTACTCTTTCCTAACAACATGGCAATTGGCGCAACAAGGAATTATGAACTTGCTTATAAAATGGGACTGGAGATAGCGCGTGAATCAAGACTGCTTGGAATTGAACAGGACTATGCCCCGGTATGCGACGTAAATAATAATCCCGGTAACCCGATAATAAACGTGCGGTCATTCGGAGAGGACCCTGAGCTGGTTTCAAGAATGTCTGAAAGCGAAATAAAGGGGCTGCAGGACGGCAAAGTAATTGCCACCGCGAAGCATTTCCCCGGGCACGGGGATACAGATATTGATTCACATAAAGACCTCCCGGTTTTGAATTTTGATATGGACAGGCTGAACAAAACAGAGCTTGTGCCTTTCAAAAATGCGATAAGTAAAAATGTAATGTCGGTCATGATAGCGCATCTTTCATTTCCGGCTCTTGAATCTCAGGAACATATCCCGGCATCGCTATCCGCAAATATCGTCGATGGCCTTTTGATCGATAAGCTTGGTTTTGGCGGACTTGTAGTAACGGACGCGCTGAATATGAAAGGGATCACAAAATATTTTTCAATTTCCGAAGTAGCTTTGATGTGCGTTAATGCCGGCATAGACTTAATTCTGATGCCGATTGATGAAGAAACAACGATCAGCGCAATAGAAGACGCAGTGAATAAAGGAAGCATCAGCGAAGACAGGATCAATAGATCAGTTGAAAAAATTCTGAAAGCAAAAGAGTGGGCAGGCCTGTTTGAAACCAGAACAGTTAATACGGAAAACGTCAATAATTCAATTAACACAGACGAGGCAACGGACCTAAGCCAGCAAATAGCGGACCAATCAGTGACTCTTGTAAAAGACAATAACAATATTGTTCCTTTCAAAGGGAATATCAGTAAGACGCTTATCATTAACTTAAGCGACGGGTCGGATAACATTAATTCAGATTATTTTTCAACCAAAGCCTCAGAATATTTCAACGGCATTGATATAGTTAATGTTAATTCGGATAAGGTAAGCGCCGAACAAAGTTCTGCTATAGACGCCGCACAGAACTATGACTGCGTTTTAATAGGAGTATTTGCAAAAGTAAAATACGGCGCCGGTAAAATCTCAATTCCGGTTTCTCAAATCGGCATTATCAATTCCGTTGCTTCAAAAAATAAAAATACAGCAGTTATTTCTTTCGGCAACCCGTATTTGTTAAAAGATTTTCCGGATATACCGAACTATATATGCGCATATGGGGATGCGAACGTATCCGAGATTGCTGTTCTAAAAGCTTTGACCGGGAAAATTAAAATAAACGGCAAACTTCCTGTCAGTATTAACGAGTCATACTCATTCGGAGCCGGCTTAAGCAGGTAACGCCGGGAAATCCGAGACTTAAGTGATTGTCATTGGCGAATTATTCTTATATATTTGTTTGCCTGCAATTCACAAATTAACCACACGAAAGGACATCCATATGAACCATAATTACAAAGCAATATTCACGAAAAGATGGACAATTACCGCCTTTGGATCGCTTATTATATTATTAGCATTATATTTATCAGGTTGCGTAAATTACGACCAGAAAACAACTTTAAAAGCGGACGGCTCGGGGTCAATGTCAATCCACTATTGGACAAAGATGAGCAATCTCACAATGGGAACCGCAATCGGCAAATTTGATTTTGACGAACAAAAAGCAAAAGATAACTATACCAGCGCTAACACGACCGTTAAAAGCGTAAAGGTTGAAGAAAAACCTACAGAAGACAGCACAAAGCATGTAATGGTTGAGCTTGATTTCAAAGATATAAACAAACTGACTGATGCAAAAGGATTTTCGGAAGTAAAACCTTCTTGGAAAGAAGTTGCAGACGGCATGGAACTGAAATACACTTTGCTCAAAGATTCATCAGCTGCAAACAACATGGGCTCGAGCGATTATAAAGTAACCTACAACTTTGAAATGCCGAGCGAAATAGTTTCTACAAACGGCACAAAAGACGGGCAGAAAGTTTCATGGGATTATAAAGTATCCGACCTTGGGAAAGATATAGATATGACGGTTGTTGTAAAGAAACCAAAAGGTAAACTTTGCGGAATGTTCGGGATCATTTTAGGAACCGTGGTTATCGGATTTGCATATTCAAGGCAGAGAAAGAATAAAAGCAACAAAGTATAATACAGATTTGACTTTTTGAAAACTAAAAGGCTCTTCGATAAACGAAGAGCTTTTTTTTATCATCGAAAATCGATTAAACCTACGCTTACAATGCTGTAAATTTGATAAGGGCTTCGGCGCCCGCATTGTTTTTATATTCTACCAGCCCGCCCAGCTGTTTTGAAAGAGTATCAACCAGCATTATCCCCAGCGTATCTTTCGCGTCTGAACTGAAGAAACTGTCAGGAAAGCCCACACCGTTGTCTTTCACAAACAAAATGTATTGCTTGCCGGAGTTTGAGAGGTTAATATGGACATGCGGTTTCATTGAATCGTCGAATCCGTGTTTAAAACTGTTAGTGACAAGCTCAGTGATGATCAGGGAACATGGAATTGCCATATCTACGCCAAGCTTAATATTGTTGGATTCGATCTTGAACTTTACCAGCCTGGTCCTTCCGCTGTAAGCATTTACAAGACTCGCCATAAGCTTTTTAATGTATTCGCCGAAATCGATATTCGCAAGGTCCTCGGACATATAAAGGCTTTCATGAATCATTGACATAGACTTCACCCGGTTTTCAGATTCCAGAAGAATATCTTTTGTTGCGTTGTCTTTGAGTTTGCTTTGCTGAAGCCTTAACAAGCTTGAAATGATCTGGAAATTGTTTTTCACCCTGTGGTGAATTTCCTTAATAAGTATGTTTTTTTCTTTTAAAGTATTTGAGAGCTTTTCGCTTGCGCACTTTTTATCGGTAATATCTTCGTCAAGCTCCATAGTAATATCAGAGTCTTTGCCGCGGCCCCTGACAAGGTATGTATTATACCACCTGTATTCGTCGCTTGAAACGCTTTTCATCCTCACTTCCCTATTGAAGAAATGTCCCTTCTTCAACTCGTCCTTAATCATCTTTGTATTTCGTACACAATAATCATAATCATCCGGATGGACCAGAAAATGTTCTTCATTTTGAATCGCTTTTCTCAGTTTTTCGATATTGCCGGGGGTAATGCCTGTGGACTTATAATATGCCGGGTTGGCATAAATAAGCTCGCCTTTTTTCCATATAGATACGTTAGTAGGAATTGATTCTAATAGGTTCCATACAAGACTATCGGGAACCTGAGGAAGGAATCCTGTGACTGCGTTTATACTATTGATCCCGGACAAACCGTCGCGGAATAATAGCGGTATTTCAAAAGGGTTTTGCGTGCTGTTTTTCATAATGCACCTGTTTTAATTCATCGGTAATATAGCGATTAATAAAAGCGCTTATGTTCACGTAAAACAGTGAAGAATAATTATTTACCTCTTTGCACCGTTCAATGTAGTGATAATAAGACATCTAAAAAAGAAGACTATATCGCATTTTTTCCCGACTGCTTAATAATGATCGATTTTAATTATGTGAAGCGCTTATCTAACCATTGAATTTCATTGAGACTTAAATCACTTTTCGGTATATTTGTTGAATAAATCGCATTTTCAAAACCCAAATGATGGTTTGCGGATTCCGGCATAAATGTAACCAAACCTGATTTTGACACAACATTTCTAAGATTTGCATTCAAAACTTAAAATATTACTTTTTTCACTGTTAATTCTTTGTTCATCTTATTCTCAGGGAAAGAAGTATGATTTTTCTTCGCTTGATAAAATAATAGATAACGCTATCAGCGCACATGACTTCCCTTCTGCGGAACTGGTCGTAGGAAATGCAAAAGAAATATTATATCAAAATGCATACGGAAGATTGACTTACGATGACGATGCCAAGCCCACAACATTAAAAACAATTTATGACCTTGCCTCAGTTACCAAAGTGATTGCGACAACTTCTGCGATAATGAAACTTTATGAAGAAGGCAAGCTTGATCTGGATGCGCCGGTTGCAACGTATATCCCTGAATTTGCAGTGAACGGCAAGGGAGATATAACCGTAACCAACCTGCTGCTTCACAATTCAGGATTAACCGCATGGACCCCATTCTACCAGACAATGTCAACTGCACAGGAAGTAAAAAACGCCGTATTCAACTGTTCGAAAGAATATTCCACCGGTTCGCAAACGTTGTACAGCGATTATAACGCATTCCTGCTCGGTGAAATTGTTGAGCGAATAAGCGGCGAAAGGCTTGACAAATTCTGCAAAGAAAATATTTTTGATCCGCTTGGAATGACCGACACTGATTTTTTGATACCACTCTCTGAAGATTACCGTATTGCTCCGACGGAAAATGACACATACTGGCGCAACCAGTTACTTATCGGTTATGTTCACGATGAGATGGCTGCTTTACTTGAAGGAGTTTCAGGGAACGCTGGGTTATTTTCAACCGCGCCTGATCTGTATAAATTCATGCAAATGATGCTGAACCGCGGCATGTATCCCGATGAACGGAGGATGTCAAAAACAGTTTCCTATGATACTTTATTTAAAGACCAGACTATTGATATGTTCACAACAAAAGTTACGGGGCTTGGATATAATAATACAAGAGCTCTGGGGTGGGAAACAAAACCTGAACCGACAAAGTATCCGCCTCTTTGCGGCAACAAATTTTCTACAAACAGTTTCGGGCATACAGGCTATACCGGCACCAGCGTTTGGTGCGACAAGGATAAAAGTATTATTGTGATATTATTAACCAACAGGGTTTATCCCAAACGCGGAAACGAAGAGATCAGGAACGTGAGGCCAAAAGTCCACGACGAAGTTTGCAAAATACTTGGATATTGAAATAAGAAATAATAAATAACATAAAAAATCTAACTAATACTGATAATATTATATGAAGGCATTTAAGAACGAACCGCTTACCGATTTTTCAAATAAGAAGAACGCTGCAAAATTCAAACTTGCTCAGGAAAAAGTCCAGGCAGAGCTTGGCAAAGATTACCCCGTCATAATAGGCGGAGAAAAGATATTTACCGATGATAAAATAAATTCTCTTAATCCGTCTAACATCAGTGAGGTAGTAGGCAAAGTCTCCAAAGCTACTCCGGATATGGCTGAAAAAGCTATTCAAAGGGCGCACGCAACATTTGATTCATGGAAAAGAGTGTCTGAAAAGAAAAGAGCCGGATTTCTTTTGAAAGCGGCAAAGCTGATGAGAAAAAGGAAATTTGAGTTTGCCGCATGGATGGTTTATGAAGTCGGCAAAAACTGGGCCGAAGCAGACGGCGACGTTGCCGAAGCTATCGACTTCATGGAGTTTTACGCAAGGGAAGCTCACAGGTACGCTAAAGGGCGAAAACTTGTAAAAATAAAAGGCGAGGATAATTACCAGGAATATATCCCGCTGGGCGTTGGGGTTGTAATACCGCCATGGAATTTTCCTCTCGCAATACTTGTTGGAATGACAACGGCATCTTTTGTTTCCGGCAATACAGTTGTGTTAAAACCTTCGAGCGACTCCCCTATTATAGGTTACAAGTTCATCGAGCTTCTTGAAGAAATAGGCCTCCCTGCAGGCGTAGTTAATTTTCTTCCGGGCTCAGGCAGCCTGATAGGCGATATATTAACTGAGCATCCGCTTACAAGATATGTATCATTTACGGGTTCTAAAGAAGTTGGGTTAAGAATAAACGAACTGGCAGCTAAATACAGGCCGGGACAGAAATGGATCAAGCGCGTAGTAGCTGAAATGGGAGGCAAAGATTCTATTGTTGTTGACGACGAACTCAAATCGATAGAAGACGCCGCGGCAGGAGTTATTTCTTCGGCGTTTGGTTTCCAGGGGCAAAAATGTTCGGCATGTTCAAGAGTCATAGTATCTGAAAAGATATATGATGATTTCATCGACCTGCTGGTTGATAAAGCTTCGTCGCTCAAAATGGGCGAGACAAAAGATAATCCTAATATGGGACCGGTTGTTAACGCCCGCGCCCAGGAAACCATTTTGAATTACATTAAGAAAGGCGTTGAAGAAGGCGGACGTATTGTGTTCGGCGGTGAAAAAGGCGAAGGAAACGGGTATTATATAAAACCCACTATCATAGCAGATGTGAAACCAATGGATACAATATCACAGCAGGAAATTTTTGGACCGGTTCTTGCAGTAATTAAAGCCAGGGATTTTGACGAAGGATTAGAGATTGCAAACAATACTGAATACGGATTAACCGGAGCCGCTTATTCAAAGAACAAAAAGAAAATAAAGAAAGCGGCTAAAGAATTCTTTGTAGGTAATTTGTATCTTAACAGAAAATGCACCGGAGCGCTTGTTGCAGTCCAGCCGTTTGGCGGATTCAATATGAGCGGAACCTGCTCTAAGGCCGGGGGGTTTGATTACCTGCTTTTGTTTATGCAGACAAAAGTTGTCGCCGAAAAAGTATAAATAAACATTGGTGAGCTTAGGCGGATCAATGTTACAAATATGGATAAAGATTACGATGTAATAATTGCGGGCGCCGGAATAGTCGGGCTGGCAACGGGGCTGATGATACTTCAAAAACGTCCGAAGACGCGGCTGCTCATACTGGATAAAGAAGACGGAGTTGCGCGCCACCAAACAGGGCATAACAGCGGCGTGATACACTCGGGAATTTATTACAAACCCGGGAGCCTTAAAGCTAAGAATTGTATCACAGGATACAAGCGTTTAATAGAATTCTGTAATGAGGAAAATATACCTTATGAAATTTGCGGCAAAGTGATTGTAGCTACTTCAGAAAGTGAATTAGGCGGTTTGAACGCGTTGTATGATAAGGGCATCGCAAACGGATTAGATAGGATAAGAAAAATAGACAAAGCTGAATTAAAGGAAATTGAGCCATATGCTAACGGAATTAAAGCGATTCATGTGCCGTATACCGGAATAATTGATTATAAAACTGTAAGCGAGAAATTCGCAAATAAGATCACAGGCGCAGGCGGAAGACTAAAGTTCCTCGAGAAAATAGTTAAGGTTAAAGAAACGTCAGCGGCTATAAGCGTTGAAACCAAAAACAGTTCTTTTACAACGAAGAATTTTATTAATTGCTGCGGGCTTCAGTCCGATGACGTTGCAAAGATCAGCGGCGATGGATTATATACAAGGATAATCCCTTTCAGAGGCGAATATTACAAGATCAGGAAAGAGAAGAGATATTTGCTGAAGAATTTAATTTATCCTGTGCCGGATCCTGCGTTCCCATTCCTCGGCGTTCATTTTACAAGAATGTTGAACGGAGAGGCAGAAGCCGGACCGAATGCTGTTTTAGCTTTCAAAAAAGAAGGCTACTCAAAGACAAGTTTCAGTTTGAGCGACACATTTAAGACGTTTACATGGGGCGGATTTTACAGGATTGCGGGAAAATACATGAAGACCGGGCTTGGCGAGTTTTACCGTTCTTACTACAAGAAAGCTTTTGTAAAGGCGTTACAGAGATTGATGCCTGAAATCACATCAGGCGACCTGGTTCCCGGTGGTTCCGGAGTTAGAGCGCAGGCTATCGATAAAAACGGAAAAGCGGTAGATGATTTTATCATCAATGAAAGGGGAAATATTATAAACGTTCTTAACGCGCCCTCCCCTGCTGCAACTTCTTCGCTATCAATAGGCGATACGATTTCAGAAAAGATAATTAACAGGCTTAATTAGCCGGTTTTCTAAAACTAAATAATATTTTAAAATGGGTATTAAAAAGTTAGCCAGCATAACTTTAGCGGCGTTATTAATTATTTACGGGTGCGGGAAAAAATCGGGGCAGGAAACAACCAAAACCGACGATAACAAACAACAAACAACCCAGCAAACTCAGACCGTTAACCAGGACTCAATAAATAAGCAGCAGGAAGCAGATAAGCAGCAGAAGATAAAAGAAGCGATGGATAATGAGAAGATCGTAAATGACACTCTGGGTCAATGGGCAATTGATGCGGATGTAAGCTCAACTTACGGCGATGAAAAAGCCACAGATAAATCCAACGGCCCGTATACAAAGTTCCAAATGCTGGGTAAACCGGATGTTGAACGCTATTCTGATGATGGAAGAGCCTGGGCTCCAAAAGAAGCAGATAAAGGAATTGAATGGGTGATGCTTGGTTACGATAAGGCTGTTAACGCCACAGAAGTACGTGTCAGGCAAAACATCGGCCCGGGAGCTATTATAAAGATTGAATTGATAGATACCGACGGGAAGAGTCATACAGTCTGGGAAGGTCCGGATAAAACAAAATATGATCCTGATAAGATCCAGTACCTGTTTGCAAAATTTGACAAGACTGCATATAAGACCAAGAGAGTAAAGATTACATTGGCTACGAATGCTGTCGATGGCTGGAATGAAATAGATGCAGTTCAGCTGGTCGGACAGTAAAATTGAAGAAATACATCGGTTACATAACTGCAATATTCGTACTTGGCGCTATCTTAAACTGCAGCAGGATTGAAGAAAAAGTCGAGCAGAAGGTGAACGAGAAGATTGATAAAAAGATCGATGAGAGTATGAAGAAAATTGACACAAATTTCAGCAAACAGGAACTTGATTCACTGAGGCAGATTTTTGATTCTCTGGATGCCAAACAGGATACAAAACAGAATAGTAAGAGGTCGAAAAAAGTACAATGAAAGCGCTCAGATTATTCGCTGCAGGAATATTTATCATCGCATTATCGTTTAACGGGTGCGGTTTATTCGGCAAGAAGTCACCGGATAATGAAAAATCTGAAAAACAAATCATGCAGGAGCAGCAGGACATGAAAAGAAAGGTTGATTCGCTGAAGAACCTGAAACTTGATAAAGAACTCGACTCGCTGAAGATAGTATTAGACTCATCATCGAAGAACCTGAATGAAAGCATGGAAAAGCTGATGAAATCCGGCGATCAGAATAAAAACAATGACCAGAAAATAAAATGAACACAGCAGGGAAAACAAGCATAAAATTCCTGGCGGTACTTTCAGCATCTGTTCTGATAGTTGCTGATGGCTGCGGCTTGTTTAAGAAGAGCCCTGAAGATTCAGAAGGGTACAAAGAGCTCATGAAATACCAGGAACAATCGGAAAAACAAAGAGATTCGATTAAAAGAGCGGAATACCAAAAAGTTCTTGATTCATCCACTAAAGATATGATGCGGCAAATAGACTCGCTGAAACATCATTCTGACTCGGTGGAAAAATCTATAGAAAATCGCATTAACAAACTTAATAAATAATTAATTTCAGAAAGTAATATGAAAATTCACGAATACCAGGCCAAAGAAATATTGAAAAGATTCAACGTACCGGTGCAAAACGGTATACCGATAAAAGATTTATCTGAATTTGACGGCGCGATTGCCCAGCTACAGTCGCAAGGAATAAACCAATACGTTGTTAAGTCACAAATTCACGCAGGAGGCAGAGGCAAAGGAAAGATATACAATCCGGCTAACCGGGATGAATTAATTTTAGAGGGCGGAGTTAAATTCACTACAGATGCCAACAAAGCTAAAGAATACGCGCAGAAGATGCTGGGAAACTTGTTGGTCACTCATCAGACAGGTTCCGAAGGCAAAATTGTAAAGACATTATTCATTACCGAAGGTTTAGATTATAACAAAGAATTATACTTAGGCATTCTTCTTGACAGAACCCTGGGGCAAAATGTTATAATGGCTTCAACAGAAGGCGGCGTAGAGATCGAAAAAGTCGCAGCTGAAACTCCTGAGAAAATTATCAAGGAATGGGTTGACCCGAATATTGGATTCCAGACATTCCAGGCAAGAAGACTCGCATTCGGGCTTGGCATGGAAGGCGAAGTATTCAAAAACTTTGTCAGCTTCATAAAGATACTTTACAAAGCTTACGAAAATACAGATGCATCGCTTGTTGAAATAAACCCGCTGGTAATAACAAACGATAATAAGGTCCTCGCGCTTGACGCAAAGATCACGCTTGACGATAACGCAATGTTCAGGCACAAAGATTATGCCGAGCTTAGGGATCTGAATGAAGAAAATCCTCTTGAAGTTGAAGCTTCCAAATATAACCTGAATTATATTAAGCTGGATGGAAACGTAGGTTGTATGGTCAACGGCGCCGGACTTGCTATGGCGACTATGGATATTATTAAGCTGGCGGGCGGCGATCCGGCAAATTTCCTTGACGTAGGCGGTGGGGCTTCGACAGAAACCGTGCAAAACGGATTCAAAATAATTTTATCGGATCCGAATGTAAAAGCAGTGCTGGTAAATATATTCGGCGGTATTGTAAGATGCGATAGGGTTGCAGGCGGCATTATTGAAGCGGCTAAGAATATTAACATTAATGTTCCTGTCGTAGTGAGACTCGCCGGGACAAACGCCGAGATAGCCCAAAAGATGCTGGATGAATCGGGTTTGAATCTGGTTTCTGCAAACGGATTCCAGGATGCTGCGGAAAAAATAACGCAGGCGTTGAAAAATTAATATTGCACGGTAATTACGATAAATATGAACCGGTAATTGGGCTGGAGGTACATGCCCAGATGAAAACTAATTCGAAGGCGTTTTGTTCCTGTTCTACAGAGTTCAATGCGCCTCCGAATACTAATATATGCCCAATTTGTTTGGGGCACCCCGGTACGCTGCCGGCTTTAAATAAAAACCTGGTAGAGTATATTCTTAAAATGGGACTCGCAACAAATTGTGAAATAAGAGAACGTTCTATTTTCGCCAGAAAAAATTATTTCTATCCTGATTTGCCCAAAGGATACCAGATATCGCAATACGACCAGCCAATTTGTCATAATGGTTATGTTGATATTCACGGTAAGAAGATTGGGATAACCAGAATACACATGGAAGAAGATTCGGGGAAATCGATACATGATCTGCATGATGATGAAACTCTTGTTGATTTAAACCGCTGCGGCGTGCCACTTATAGAAATTGTAAGCGAACCCGATATCTCCGATTCTGAAGAAGCTTATGAATATCTTATCACACTGAAGCAACTGGTTCAATATCTTGATATATGCGACGGCAACATGGAAGAAGGCAGCCTGAGATGCGATGCTAACGTATCAGTTAAGCTCAAGACGGAGAAAAAATTCGGCACTAAAACTGAGGTCAAGAATCTAAATTCCTTCCGTAACGTTGCTGATGCCCTGGAATGCGAGATAAAAAGACAAATTAATGTAATAGAAAGCGGGCAGAATGTTATTCATCAAACATTAACTTTTGACGCCAAAAACAAAGTTACGGCGCCGATGCGTTCGAAGGAAGAAGCCCACGATTACAGATATTTCCCGGAACCTGATCTAGTGACCGTTTATATTGACCAGGAATGGAAGAACAGAGTAATGACATCGCTTCCCGAACTTCCGGCGGATAGAATAATGAGATTAATAAACGATTATTCCATTCCCGAATACGATGCAAACGTTCTCACACAGGATAAAGCTATAGCCGATTATTACGAGGAAGTTTGCAAAGATATTACCGGTGGATATTTTAAATTAGCCAGCAACTGGATAATGACTGAGGTGATGAGAGTTTTAAACGATAATAAGACCGGTATTGCCGATTTTTGGATAAAACCGTCTAATATTTCATCATTAATTAATTTGATTGCACAAGGTAAAATTTCTAACAATATTGCAAAGGAAGTTTACTCCGAAATGCTTAAAGTGACCGATGCAGCCGACCAAAAGCAGAATCCCGAGTACATAGTAAAAGAGAAAAATCTGCTGCAGGTTTCGGATTCTTCGGAAATCGAAACAATCATCAGAAAAGTATTGGATGAAAATTCGTCCGAAGTTACCCGTTATAAAAATGGCGAAACAAAGCTGCTTGGTTTCATAGTCGGGAAAGTAATGAAAGAAAGCAAAGGAAAAGCGAATCCGAAAACAGTTAACGAATTATTAATCAAGTTACTTAGCTAAAACTAAATAAGAAGGAATCTGATAAATCATGCCTAACAGAAAACTTGTTGTAGCAAACTGGAAAATGAATAAGGGACTTGTGCAGTCTCAGCAATTTGCCGATGCAATGAAATCATTTGTCGAAAAAAGCAAAGGGCTTAATTGCGAAATTATGATCTGCCCCCCATTTACTTCGCTTGAAACTGTACAAAAAAGGATAAGCGGAACCTCCATTAAGCTTGGTGGACAGAACATGCATTACGAAAACATGGGAGCTTACACTGGCGAAATATCCGCAGGAATGCTAAAGTCATGCGGATGCGAATATGTGATACTCGGGCATTCAGAGAGAAGAACATATTTCCACGAAACCGATGCGATTATTAATAAGAAAGTTCTGAAGGCTCTTGACGAAGGACTTAAGCCTCTGCTTTGCGTCGGCGAAACGCTGCAGGAGCATGAGGACCATATTACAGAAGGCGTGATAGAAGACCAGCTAAAAGCCTGCCTGAACTCAGTCACAATAGACCATATCTCAAACATGGTGATAGCTTACGAACCTGTTTGGGCTATAGGGACAGGCAAAAATGCAACTGCCCACCAGGCGGAATCAGTTCACAATTTTATACGGAAGAGAATCAAAAAGATGTATTCCGAAGAAGCATCTAACGCAATAAAAATAATTTACGGTGGCAGCGTTACACCGGCTAACGCAAAAGAGCTTTTTACGCCGCAGACAATAAACGGCGGATTGGTTGGCGGCGCATCGCTTGATGAAAAAAGTTTTATCGAAATAATTAATTCAGCACACTAATAACATTTTAAAAATAATGAATGAAGTTGTAATTGTATCAGGCGCACGCACGCCTGTTGGAGCGTTTAACGGAACTCTCGGAACCCTCACTTCGCCGCAGTTAGGCGCAATAGCTATTAAAGAAGCTGTAAAAAGAGCGGGCATAGAGCCCGTATCTATTGATGAAATAATTATGGGATGCGTATTGCAGGCAGGCATCGGACAGGCTCCGGCAAGGCAGGCTGCAATAGCGGCAGGGATACCGCCCACAGTATCCGCTACCACGGTTAATAAAGTTTGCGGCTCGGGACTTAAATCAGCCATGTATGGCGCGCAGGCAATTCAGGTTGGCGATTCAGAAATTGTTGTGGCAGGCGGAATGGAATCGATGACAAACGCGCCTTATTACCTGATGAAAGCGCGCAACGGTTACAGAATGGGAAATGATAAGATCATAGACGGCATGATACATGACGGTTTATGGGACCCCTACGGCAACAGGCACATGGGTAACATAGCCGAACAGACTGCGAGAGAACTCAAGATCACCAGAGAACAGCAGGATGAATTCTCAAAAGCATCTTACGAAAAAGCGCTGGATGCACAGAAGAACGGGTATTTCAAAGATCAAATAATTCCTGTAGAGATAAAAGACAGAAAAGGAAACGTAACAATTGTTGACGAAGATGAGGACCCGAAAAAAGTTAAATTTGATAAAGCCTCTTCATTGAAACCATCTTTTGAAAAAGAAGGAACTATCACCGCTTTCAATGCATCAAGCATTAATGACGGAGCGGCAGCGGTTGTTATGATGTCAAAGGCAAAAGCAGAATCTTTGAAATTAAAACCAATGGCTAAGGTTATTGCACAATATACGCACTCTCATGAGCCTGACTACTTCACAACAGCCCCGGGCTATGTTATAGATAAGATCTGCAAAAAGGCAGAAATACCTAAAGAAAATATAGATCTGTTTGAAGTGAACGAAGCGTTCGCGGTTGTAAGCTGCGCTGTAAATCAAATCGCGGGGCTTGATAATTCAAAAGTGAATGTAACCGGCGGCGCAATAGCGCTCGGGCATCCGATTGGCTCATCAGGCGCTAGGCTGCTTATTACTTTAATGTACAATATGCAGAGGCTTAACAAAAAGTATGGGTTGGTAACGTTATGCATTGGCGGCGGAGAAGCGGCGGCGATGATCATTGAAAAATTATAAAATCTAAATCAAATGGATATAAAGAATATTTGTGTAATAGGTTCCGGAACAATGGGCAACGGGATAGCCCATGTATTTGCCTTGAATGGCTACAATGTTACTTTGATTGATATTAAAGAAGATTTCCTTCAAAAAGGGTTGAGCGCAATTAAAGGAAATCTTGATAGACAATTAAAGAAGGAAGCTATTACACAGGAACAATTAAACACAGCGCTTTCTAATATTAAGACCTCAACCAGTCTTACAGATGCAAAGGATTCTGAACTGGTCATTGAAGCTGCAACCGAAAACTTTACTGTTAAAAAAAGCATTTTTGAAACGCTTGATAAGGAATGTAAAGCTGATGCGATAATTGCCTCAAATACTTCTTCAATATCTATAACAGAGATTGCAGCGGTAACAAAACGAGCGGATAAAGTAATTGGTATGCACTTTATGAATCCAGTTCCGGTCATGAAACTTATTGAAGTCATACGAGGTCTCGCAACCAGTGACGAGACATATAAAACAATAAAAGAGCTCTCTGAGAAGATTCAAAAAGTACCGGTTGAAGTACAGGACTATCCCGGATTTATTTCCAACAGGATACTGCTGCCGATGCTGAATGAAGCGATGTATTGCGTTATGGAAGGCGTTGCGACTCCTGAGTCTATTGATACGGTCATGAGGCTTGGTATGGCTCATCCAATGGGCCCGCTAACGCTTGCTGATTTCATCGGGCTTGACGTATGCTTATCCATAATGGAAGTGCTGCATAACGGATTAGGAGATTCAAAGTACAGGCCATGTCCCCTGCTTCGCAAAATGGTTGCGGCTGGATATTTAGGAAGAAAATCAGGAAAAGGGTTCTATGATTATAGCAAAAAGTAATCAAGTCAAAAGTGAAAAGTCAAAAGTGAAAAGAAACAACCAATATTTTTTTAAATTCTTAGAAAAGTGCGGTGTATTATGTTGAATCTAAATCATAAGAATTTGAAAGTATGGAAGATGAGTCTCGATTTTGTAAGGAGCATATATGAATTGACCGGAAATTTCCCCAAAAACGAAATGTTTGGCATTACGAATCAATTAAGAAGAGCCTCGGTATCCGTGATTTCAAATATTGCCAGAGGGAACATCAAGAAAATCTCCTGTGGAACGAAAGCGTTTTTTTGAAATTTCAAGATCTTCATTGGTTGAAATTGACACACAACTGGAAATAGCTATGACTTTGAGATTGGCTCCTTTTGATAAAATTAAGGAATTAGATCGTTCAATGAATGAGATTTTTGCGATGACTACCAGTCTGATCAATCACTAAAAGATTTATTACTGGTTTACTGACCTGCTTTTGATTTTTTTCACTTTTGACTTTTCACTCAAGTATTTTAGTTTTACAAATTTAAAGAAAGCATAACGACAATGGATTTTAATTTTACAGAAGAACAAATAGCTATCAGAGACACGGCAAGAGATTTTGCCAGGAATGAAATAGCGCCCAGCGCAGTCGAAAGAGATATTAAAGCTGAATTCCCTTTTGATATTATTAAGAAGCTTGGCGAGTTCGGATTTATGGGAATGCTTGTTTCGCCTGATTGGGGCGGCGCAGGATTTGATACCGTAAGCTATGTGCTTGCAATGGAAGAAATATCAAAAGTTGACGCTTCGGTGGGTGTAATAATGTCTGTCAATAATTCGTTAGTATGCCACGGAATTGATGAATGGGGCTCAGACGAACAGAAAGAAAGATTCCTGAAACCGCTGGCGTCTGGAGCAAAGCTCGGATGCTTCTGCTTATCAGAGCCGGAAGCGGGCAGCGACGCAACGCAACAGAGAACTGAAGCGATAAAAGACGGCGATTACTATATTATTAACGGGATTAAGAACTGGATAACAAACGGCAAGTACGCCGATGTATATTTTGTGCAGGCGATGACTAACAAAGAGCTTGCGCATAAAGGAATATCAACATTTCTTATTGACAAAGACACACCGGGACTCGAAACCGGAGTTAAGGAAGATAAGCTTGGCATAAGGAGTTCAGATACATGTTCTGTTAGTTTCAATAATGTCAAAGTTCATAAGAATCAATTGCTCGGACATGAAGGGCTTGGTTTTAAGATAGCGATGGAGACTTTAAACGGAGGAAGAATCGGAATTGGCGCACAGGCGCTTGGAATAGCGCAGGCATCTCTTGAAGCTTCGGTTAAATATTCTAAACAGCGTAAGGCATTTGGCTCGCCAATAGCGAATCTTCAGGCAATACAGTTTAAGCTTGCCGATATGGCCACAGAAACTGATGCGGCAAGAATGCTTATACTTCATGCCGCATGGAACAAGGACCAAAAATTACCGTTTGCCAAAGAAGCTGCAATGGGTAAACTGCTTGCAAGCAAAACAGCGGTCAAAAATGCGCTGGAAGCAATACAGATCCACGGCGGATACGGATATGTAAGAGAATATTTAGTTGAAAGATACCTGAGAGATGCCAAGATAACTGAAATATATGAAGGCACATCGGAAATTCAGAGAGTTGTGATTTCAAGAGCAATGCTGAAGGATTAAAATCTTCAAATTGCGAGTCCCCGATTTGCAAGCAGATCGGGACGCGGCAATCTCATTGTCTCATCGAATATATTAAAAAAAGCCTGACATTCTCAAATGCCAGGCTTTTTCAATTTCTATGAGATTGCTTGCCTCCAAAGGCGGGCAAGCGCTTTGCTAACAATTAATCAAAGACTAAAATAAAATCTAAGAGCCAGGTCAACGCTGTTAAAGTTCTTTGACTGACGCGTAGCGAACGGGTCATTGGAAGTTTTTAAAGGAACAAAGTTAAACCTAAGCTCGCCGCCGAACCCAAACATACCGCCTGAACCGGTGAACCCCGTCATAATTCTGAATACAGGAGCCCATTGACTTGTTGATTCTGTAATATAATTAATTCCATAATATGGAGGTATATGGTCGTAAATATTATTGTATTCTTCTCTAACCCACATCACGCCAGCGCCGCCGCCGACAAAAAAGAGCCTGATAAAACTCTTATCCATTTTGTAAAACGGGAAGAATCTTGCGTTTATGGCAAGCGGAAATGCAAGCATACTAACATGATAAGTTGCAGAGAAACTAAACGTATCTCCTAATTGCTGTACATATTTTGCCGGAACTAAATTATAAATAACGCTTTTATTATTATTGGTAAATAAAATTGACGGCTCAAATTCTAATGTCACAGCTTTTGCAATAGCAAATCCGAAGAACAAATTTATCTCGCTCAAAAAATCACCCGAGCTCTGATTAAAAATCGGATAGAGGTTGTTCATCTGGCTTGAAGTGAAAATAACAAACGAATAACCCGCGCCAAAATACATATTGACTGCTTTCCTTTTCTTAACCTGGAAAAGATTAGCGTTATCAGATTTCAAAGAACTTGTAATTTTACTGTCATCTTTTTCCGTAATACCGCTCTTAAGTTTTAGCTGAGGAAGCTCCTGCGCATTTAAGCTCAACGCGGCGCTAAAACTGATCAGTACTATAACTAGAAAGATTCTTTTCATCTGTATTTTTCTCCTTAGAATTAAACTAGAATTAGACTCTTTAGTATAACTTTTAAGCTAATACAAATATAACAATTACAAAATATATCTGCTCAAATCCCTGTCTTTTACAATATCTTTTAACATCTTCTGCACAAACTCTTCCGTGATCTTAATTTTCTTTTCCTTTATCTTATCTGGCGCGTCAAAAAGTATATCTTCAAGCAGAGTTGTAAGAATTGTATGAAGTCTTCTGGCCCCGATATTTTCGACCTGCTCGTTAACTTCCGCGGCTATCTTTGCAATTTCAAGTATACCTTCGTTATCAAATTCAATATCAATTCCTTCCGATTTGAGCAAAGCGGAGTACTGTTTAAGCAAAGCGTTTTGCGGCTGGGTAAGAATTTTCACAAAATCGTCTTCGGTCAGGCTATTGAGCTCAACCCTGATGGGGAACCTGCCCTGAAGCTCGGGAATCAAGTCGCTTGGTTTCGCAACATGAAATGCGCCGGAAGCGATAAACAGAACATGGTCTGTTTTTACCATTCCATATTTAGTTGTAACGTTTGAGCCCTCCACTATCGGAAGCAAATCTCTCTGCACGCCTTCTCTCGAAACATCGGGCCCCTGCCCTTTTGAACCGCCTCCCGCTATCTTATCAATCTCATCAATGAACACTATTCCGAACTCCTGGACCCTTGTTATCGCTTCTTTGATTACCGCATCCATATCTATCAGCTTGTTCGCCTCTTCCTGGGTTAAAACTACCCTGGCTTCGGCTACTGTCATTTTCCTTTTCTTCATTTTCTTCGGCATTACGTTGCCAAAAAGCTCCTGAAGGTTTATTCCCATATCATCAAGCCCTATGGGACCCATAACCTGCATAATAGGCATTCCATCGCCGGTAATATCCACTTCGATGTTTCTGTCGTCCATCTGCCCCTTTTGAAGCATTTCGCGGAAGCGTTCTCTTGTCTTAAAGTTATCCTCTTTTTCAGTTTCTGCCTGCACAGTATTAAAGCCAAGCTGCGCCTGCGCAGCGTCTTCATTCTTCCTCTTTACAGGAGGTAAAAGTATATCTAAAATTCTTTCCTCAGCCAGGTACTCTGCCCTTTTCTGAACTTCTGCGCTTCTCTCGGTCTTTACCATTGTGACACCCAGATCGGTGAGCTCTCTTATAATAGATTCCACATCCCTGCCAACATAACCAACCTCGGTAAATTTTGACGCTTCAACTTTTACGAACGGAGCATGCGAGAGTTTAGCAAGCCTTCTGGCTATTTCAGTTTTTCCAACTCCGGTGGGCCCTATCATTATAATGTTGTTGGGCATGATTTCTTCGCGAAGCTGGTCCTTGATATTTTTTCTTCTCCACCTGTTCCTGAGAGCGATAGCCACAGACTTTTTGGCATTATCCTGCCCGATAATATATTTATCCAGTTCCGCAACTATCTGCGAAGGAGTCAGCTCTTTCATCGATTCAAACTTAACTTCTTTTTTTTGTTTCTTTTTGTTTTCAGTTTTACCGTTTGAGCTTTCAATCTTCTCCGTTGTTTCCATTTTATTCTCTTCCATATTATAACTCCTCGATTGTAATATTATTGTTCGTGTAGATGCAGATGTCTGCGGCTACATTGAGCGCCTCGCGCACCACCTCTGAAGCGGAAAGCTTCGTATATTTAACCAGCATTCGCGCTGCAGCTGTTGCATAGCTGCCTCCCGAACCTATTGCGGTAATACCGTCATCAGGCTCTATAACGTCACCGTTGCCTGAAATTATAAAAGACTTTTCTGTGTCCATAACGGCAAGCAGGGCTTCAAGGCGCCTCAGATACCTGTCCGTTCGCCACTCTTTGGCAAGCTCGACCGCTGCCCGCGACAGGTTGCCTTTATATTGTTCAAGTTTCGATTCAAATTTTTCGAAAAGCGTTAGCGCATCGGCGGTAGAACCCGCAAAACCCGCAATGACTTTATCATTATACAGCTTTCTTACCTTCTTAGTATGATGTTTCAGGACTGTATTGGCAACCGTAACCTGTCCGTCGCTTCCCATCGCGGCTTTTCCGTCTATTATCAAACCAATAACTGTTGTGCTTAATATTTTGTTTGTCAATTTTACCTTATTAAATTAAACTGTTCTAATTTTTCTTCTTAATGTTGCCTTTGGTATTTTAAGCGCTTCCCTGTATTTAGCAACGGTCCTTCTCGCAATAGGATACCCCGCCTGGTTTATCATCTCGGTCAGCTTATCATCGCTCAGCGGTTTTAGCTTATTTTCAGAATCAATGAAATCTTTAATTTTGTCTCTGACGATCTTGGTCGAAATATCCTCGCCGCTATCTGTATGTATCGAATTGCTGAAGAAATACCTGAGTTCAAAGACGCCAAAATCTGTCTGCACATATTTATTTCTAACAGTCCTGCTTACAGTAGAAACATCCATTTCAATATCATAGGCAACTTCTTTTTCAAGCATTGGTTTCAAACCTTCGCCGCCTGAAAGGAAAAACTCTTTCTGCCTTTCAACTATCGATTTCATTACCCTCAGCATCGTATCCTTGCGCATCATTATGGAACTGATAAAAAATTTCGCCGCGTCAAGCTTGTTCTTAATAAACTCCTTTGTTTCCTTAGAAGATTTCTTCGACTTAAGCATTGCAATGTAACCGCGGTTTATCCTAACGGGAGGCAGGCTATCGTCATTAAGCTCGACTATAAGCTCACTTCCTGCTTTAGTAACCGTAAAATCCGGATAAATATATTCTCTGCCGGGGCCGTCATCCATCTTTCCAGGGCAGGGATCAAGCTTATGAATGATTTCGAAAAGACCGTTGATCTTTTCAAGCTGAACATTCAGATTTTTAGCAAGTCTTTCGTAATGTTTTAGCTTAAAATCATCAAAATTCTCATTAATCATCAAAAGGCATAACTTTTTGTCATTTTCATCAATTTTCAGCTCTCCTAATTGAACCGTCAAACACTCCTGTAAGTTTCTGGCTGCTATACCAATTGGGTCGAATTTCTGAATTATTTTCAGGACATTTTCGATATCTTCAATACTAACTTCAATTCCGCTTTGGCGCGAGATATCATCCCTCAGGTCTTCAAGTGAGTCCCGCAAATAGCCCTCATCATCAAGGCTGCCGATTATCTCTTCGCCAATTATTATGGATTTTTCATCAAGATCAGAAGCATGAAGCTGTTCAAGCGGAGTTTCTTTATGCCGTTCGCGTTTGTTGATAAGGTAGTCTGTCTTAGCTTCAAAATCAAGGTTGCTCTGTTTGTCATATTCTTCCGGAGATTTATACCCTTCGGCATCAATATCATTATAATCGTACCACTCATCAATGTCGTATGTTTCCTCCTCTTTTTCAGGAGTTTCATCGGTTACTATCTCTTCAACTTCTTTAACAGGCTCGGGTTCCAGGATATCTTCTTCCAAAACCGGATTATCTTCAAGCTGTTCCTTAATTTCCTGCTCAAGCGCTAAGGTTGGCAGAGCCAGAAGGAGCTGCGCCTGGATAATATTTGGTGAGAGCTTTTGGTGTAAACCTATTATTTGTGAATTTCTTAACATTTCTATTTAACTATCGAAAATCTTTTTCCGGGTAACTGATTTATAACTCCTTTGAACTCAAGATTAAGTAAAGTTACAAGACAATCTGATATATTCAATACTGTTAACTCTGATATAGCGTCAATATGAACAGGTTCTGAGCCTGCTGATATTATGTCATAAACCGCCTTTTCATTTCCGCTAAGCTCAGGCGCCTGAATGGTTTTGACTGAATCATACCTTGAACCGCCGCGCCCTCCGCTGAATAAATTTGAGCAAATCTCATTTAACACATCATCAATATTTTCGACCAGCTTTGCCTGGCCTGTTTTTATCAGGTAGTTCGTCCCTTCGCTGCTCTTAGAAGTAACATACCCCGGCACCGAAAACACTTCCCTTCCCTGGTCCAGCGCGCACCTTGCTGTTATCAAAGCGCCGCCATCTTTACCGCTTTCAATTATTATAACGCCTTTCGAGAGTCCGCTTATTATCCTGTTGCGTTTCGGAAAATTAACAGCATCAGGAATGGCGCCAATTTCATATTCTGACATCATTACGCCGCCTGAGAGCATCTCTTCATACAGCTTTTTATTTTCAGGAGGATAGATTACATCCACCCCGCATCCAAACACCGCAGCCGTAATCGATTTACTTCTGACATTGGATATTACTGTTTTATGCGCATGTGTATCAACGCCTCTTGCAAATCCGCTTACAACATTCAAGCCTGCCGAGGACAATTCCCTGGCAAATAATTCCGACATCCTTTTTCCGTAATCGCTGGGCTTGCGTGTGCCTACAATACCAACTGATTCTCTATTCAATTTTCCGAAATTATCCGCAGCTCCATCGCACCTGTAATATAAAATAATAGGCGGATCATATATCTCTTTCAGAATTGCAGGATATCTATCATCGCACATTGTAACAGCTTCAATACACAGCTTATCAGCCTTGGCATTCATCAAATCATATTTCACTTCATACTCATCAAATGCCGATTCGGTTCTTAAAATAGCTTCTGCAGCTTTCTTACCGAATCCGTCAATGCCTGCAATCTGGCTCACGCTTGCGCCAAAAACATCCTCGGCGCTTCCGAATACTTCCAGTAATTTTTTAATTCTTACCGACCCAAGCCTTTCGACTTTGGTCAGGTAATACAAATACCTGAAATCCCGCATATTAACAACACCGGGCTATCTTTTCATCTTGGGATCAAACGCATCCCTAAGCCCGTCTCCGATTAAATTAACAGCAAATACGGTTAACATGATTGCGACCGACGGATAAATAGCCAGTCCCCAATTAGTGCCCGCTACAATATACTTATATCCGTCAAACACCATTTGCCCCCAGCTTGCGGTGGGAGGCTGAACGCCAAGCCCCAAAAAGCTTAAACTAGCCTCAAAAATGATGGCCGTTGCAAGTCCCGCTGTACTTGTGACGATTATAGGGCCTATTGTGTTTGGTAAAATATGTTTAAAAATTATTTTTGTCGGCTTGTAACCCAAAGCTCTTGTAGCCTCGACATATTCAGTTTCTCTTAGCGAAAAGAACTGACCCCTCACTATCCTTGCGATATCAACCCAGCCTGTTAATCCTATTGCCACAAATGACTGCCAAAAACCTTTGCCAAGCACAACCGATAAAGCGATTATAAATAATATAGAAGGGAAAGCCCACACAACATTAATAAGCCACATTATAACAGCGTCGCTTTTTCCTCTGAAATATCCCGCCAGCGCTCCTAATATCACGCCAATGAAAATTGAAATGCTCTCTGAAATTATTCCAACCGATAAACTAACCCTGCTTCCGTAAATCAGCCTGCTCATTATATCACGCCCGTAGCGGTCGGTCCCTAAATAATACTTTGGCTGTTTGTGCCAGTCTGATTCATCTTTACCATCAAGTTCAGCTTTTGATATGGATTTATTTGCAGCAGTGTAATCCAAGTAAAAAACCGAATCTGCTGTGACTCTTGTCACTTTTTGTATCGGCACAAAATCGACTCCGTTCATCGACTTCCTTACGAGCACGTTGCCTTCAAATCCTGCAGGGCGTGTTGCGTATTCAAGAGTCTGGTTTACAGGGTCGTATGGCGAAATCAATCCGGCGGTAACGGCAATGAGTATAAGAAAACATATCAGTATCATACCCGCCATAGCCAGCTTATTGCGTTTAAATCTTATCCAGGAATAATACCAGAGACTCTTTGATGCCCGTTGTTTTTCAGCCTCGCTGTACTGGTCCTTATAGTCAAAAAACTGATTTTCAGCCATAATTTTGCTAAATATACCTATTTAAAACTAGAGATTCAAAACAATAGAGGGGGGTATGAGTAACTGTAATATCAGAATTTGTGTTTTATAAAAAAGAAAAAGCCGTCATGTTTTCATGACAGCTTTTCCGAGCGAGGAGGATAAAATAATAGATATGCGTTACTTCACGAGTATCATTTTTTTGACGTCAACGTAATCGTTAGTCACCAGTCTGTAAAAATAGAGTCCACTTGAAAATTTGTCTGCCCGCCAATCCACTTTATATGTTCCGGGTTTCATTTGCTGGTCAACCAGCGTTTCAACTACCCTGCCAAGAACGTCATATATGCTGATATTGACTCTTGATTCTTTGGGAACATCGAACCTTATGTTCGTTGTAGGATTAAACGGATTTGGATAATTCTGCATCAACTTATATGTTGTGGGTATATATAAACTTTGATTTGTAATGCCAATGGGTGAAATATTTGTAAGATAGAAATTTATTGTATCAAGATTTACTGTGCCTAATGTCACATCCCTCAAAGCTCTCCTGTATCCCATCCTGTCGCAAACCATCTCATAGTTACCCGGGGGTAGGTCCCTGACCGAGTAAGCCCCGCCCGGAACAGATGTTCCAATGTTGTAATAGTTGTTACCAATTCTTGCATAAACTCTTGCATCCGCAAGCCCCGCGCCGCCAACTGAAGCAAAAACTCCGCCGCCGACTATTCCGGAGCCGCCCGGATTAACAGTTTTGTTAACAGTGAAATTAACTCCCGTCATACTCCCGGTTGGGAAGAGTGTTACTGAATTTGCCCAATTAATTGTGTTGCCGTAAAATCCGAAAACAAAATCAGCTACTTCATCATCCTGATATGCGGCAATATCCGTACTGTCATTTCCCGGAATATGTATAAATCTGTAATAACCGTTAGTGATTGTTGTTGAGTCTACTCTTGTTATCAGTCCGGTTTGATAGTTATAATTTAAGGCAACAACTTTACCGCTCGGGACTAATGTAGACGTTCCTGTATATGTTACATAACCTTCTAAAGTATATGGCGCGCCTTCTGTGCCTCCATTCAAAGTCTTTTGCACGTCGCCATGCATTCCGGCTGTATATCCAATATCTGGCCTTACAAAATAAACTGACTTCAGATCATTTGTTGTATTTGAATATTCTGAGTTCCATAAAATACTGCCATCCAGAGTTTTCAGAACCATTCCGTCATCGCCAACGGCGTATCCTGTATTGGAATTAATAAAATAAACGCAGTTCAAATCAACGTTTGTAATTCCCTGCTGAACCCACGTGTTTCCGCCATCGATAGTTTTAAAAATAACTCCTGTTGATTGCGTAACGTCGCCTCCAACCATATAACCGGTTGTGGGATTCGGGAAGCTGATGCTCCTGAACTCGACATTCTGCATTTGAACATTTATCTGGGTCCAGTTAAAACCGCCGTTTGTGGTTTTAAACACGATGCCCTGATAAGGCGGCAGCATTGTTCCTCCGCCAATAAAACCTGTATAAGCATTCAGGAAGAAAACAGTCTTTAAATTATAGTAAGCATAGGTAAGACTCTGACTTTCAAATGTTAATCCTCCGTCGGTTGTCTTTGTTATTGAGCTGTATTCGCCAACTCCGTAGCCTGTATTCGCGTCGGCAAAACTAATATCATTTACAAATGAAGCATGCAGATCGCCCCATGTTGTTCCGCCGTTAATTGTTTTATATATAGTGCCGTTTGCCACATACCCAGTATTGGCGTCAACAAACTTAACAGAAGTGCCGCCGGATATTTGAGGAATAACATACCAGTTAAAGCCGCCGTTGGTTGTCTTTATGCCTAAACCATCTCCGACCATGTAGCCTGTAAATTCGTTGAGGAAAGAAACAGAATTTAAGTTGTTAACGGTCCCGGAGTTCAGCTGATACCATCCTGATTGCGATTGCGCTTTATTATAAAAAATTATCATCATCAGACAAACTGATGTAATGCAGATAATTTTTTTATTTAAGCCATTCATATTAATGCCTCAAAAAATTGAGTAAATAAGTTTGATTTCGAATCGGTGAATATCCATATAGTACAACACCCACTTCACCAGTTGCTAATTTAATATATTTTTATACAATTAGCAGTAAAATTATTATTAGCGCAATAGCTGCAACCTGTAAAATTAAATTTGTTCTTATGCTGCTATTCATAAAAATAGTGATTTTTGTTGAAAATCAGCCCAAAGGCCCCGGTTTCAGGATCTTCACCTTTAAATAATCAGCAATAATAGCAAAAAAACAAAGATTAATCCAATAATCCCCTGAACAGATATTTTTATTTTAAAATCCATGGCATTTATTGAGTTAATTAAATTCTATTCCTTTTCTTAAATTCATCGATAGTAATAGCCTGGTTCCAGTAAAAATTGAATAAATCCTTCATATGCTGGGCAAACTCCGGGTTCTTAATTATAATGTCCGCCTGTTTGTACTTCGGCACGTTCTTTTCCCCGGTCATGTTGATAAAAATATTTTCCATATCAAAAACTGTGATGTTCGGAATCTTCACTTCCGACAGCCTTACATCTTCGCCGTTCTTACGGAATGTTTCGCACACTTTTATTAATTCCGCAGCTGAGCCTGCCTCGGGTTTACCGCCTTTGATTATTTTGAAATCAGGGCTCACCTGGTAAATTGTTTTCACAACCCCGCCGCCCTTAACTATCCTTATCGCGTCTTCGTTCAAATCGTCTGATACCAGCCATTTAAGCCTGTACATACCAAGCACTTCGGTCTTGCTGTTCTTCAATAAGTCGGCGTATTTAGCCACTCTGTGAGCGTTTATTCCGCGGATAAGCTGAATGCCGATATCAGCGCCTTCATTTTTTTCGGTCTTGGCGTTGTATATCTCTTTAAGCTCAGAAAAAGTATCTTTAAGGCTTTCAAGCTTATTATGATAACCATCAGTATATTCGCGCATGATCTTATCCATCACAATTTCAGGATCGATTATCTGGTAATTCAGAATTGTGTTGGTTTCGATCTCGTTGCAGAATCCTTTTTGAACGAACGATTTTAGAATATCGTAGATTGAATTGCGGATAATCTTGGCTTCTTTGGCAATTTCTGAAGCGCTCATAGGAATGCCCTTAAGTAATACTATGAATACTTTGGATTCATATTCTTTGAATCCAACCGATTTGAGCTTTTCTATGAGATTCTGTGTTGTCAATATTGCAGTAGCTTTAAACTACAGCAATATAATATATTGTTTTTCCTATGTCAAGTCCCAATATGTCACTTAATTAGCTATCTTAACTTAGCGACTTAACTGCTGAAACACGCTTTTATAAATAAATTTGACGAAAAAAAGGTTTCGGGGCATAATATTTCAGAAACATAAAAGGCAGGTTTTTAAGCCTGCCTTTGTGGTGTTTAGGGAGATATAATGAAAAGAACAATTTATCAGAGGAGCTGTACGCCGCCTGTTTTCTTTGTATAACCCTCATCCCTAGCCCTGAAAGGAAGTAGTTACAACAGGCAGCGCAGGCATCCTACTCTTACATATATTAAAACAATTATTTTATCAATCCCGTTATCACCGGGATTTCAAAAGCAATCCTCCCTGATCACTTTATCAAAACCATTTTCTTAGTGTTGACAAAATCGCCGGCTTGAAGCCTGAAGAAATAAATCCCGCTGGAAAAATCAGAGCCGTTCCAATCCGTTTCATAACTTCCGGGCTTCATTGAATAATCAATGAGAGTTGTAACAACCTGTCCTATAGCATCGTATATAACAAGCTTAACATTTTGTTCATGCGTTCCCGCTACATCAAATTTAATTTTTGTAGATGGATTAAACGGGTTAGGATAATTTTGATATAAATTATATTTGATCGGAATATTGCCTGAAATTGTCTGCAGCCCGTTTACGCTGGTGCACAACCCATTGTAATAAGCCTGTTTCAGCAGATCAGAACTTGATAAAACTTCGCATACGCTTTGGAAATTATTAGAGCCTCTTCCGATAATAAAAGCAGCGGCTATTGTTTGTGTATCGCCTGAATTCATATAAAACGGACCTGTTGATTGCAGGTATCGCCTGTCAGATGAAATGCTATCATACCAACCGGTTCTATGACATGCATCCCCCGGATAATCATAAGTGGTGATTTGGTTTGTGATTGGATTCCTGAACGGAATTCCGCAAGGATTTAATCCTTTCAGTGAGTTATAGCCATTATCAATAAATCCCTGTATCGGCCAGCATGCCGTATTAGCTATGTTTTCAAAGATCATAGATGCATTCATCCCAATCATTTTATATCCAATGTAAGTCCGGTATGGAAGATGTACAGTATCAGAACTATTACCGGTATATACAAGCGGCCCCTGAAGAAACCTTGTACCGAGAGCCGGCGGATTGGCTCCATATTGGTTATCATTGTTATCAGCGTTATATATAAATGAAATATCCCGTGTCGTATCACATCCTGCAGCATCGTCTGTGGCATCTCCAATATCAACGTCATTTGCAATTCCAAAATAGACGCTATCCCACAAGTAAGCGCTCTTATTTAGGATTTTCCATCTGACAAAATAAGAATCTTCGAAACCCTGACAATTGTATGCATAAGCCAGCTGCTGCACTTCTACTCCCATTGGAAATGTACCGCCCGGCAATGATATTTCATGATTATGAATATTATTTGTGCAGCTGGAATAATCCATATAAGTCATAAAACAGATTTCAGCCGGCCTTGAATCGCCGAAACCAACACCCGGTCTGTCACCGTCCCACCCCGGCTGGTAACCCGGGACGCCGTTCACTTCAACATATGGAGCGCCTTTATCGACGGGCCATGTGGACCATGCATCGTAATTTACGGCATATGTATGGCCGCCGGCTACTCTATTTCTAACTCCGCCATTTACCAATGATTGGTCTATTAAGTTTACTAGAAATCCTTTCCATGAGGGGTCGTCGCAAACAGACTGAGGAGGGACCTGGCCAATCACGGGAATATTACCCGGTGTAAAAATAGAATTGTACAAACATGAAGCCGTTCTGATATCAGATTGGCCGCCCGAAAGTTCAACTTTAGCCCCTATCCATATCCCTGTTGCAAAATCAGCTGACAATCTGGTTGAAGATGTTCCGGGCCAGATCAAACCCGAGATTGAACCGGTATAAGTAATTTTATCGTAGTTTAAAATACCATCGCTTCTCAGGCATGTATTAATGTTATTACCATAGAGAAAGATATTGGAAACCGGAGCCGGAGATTTATATTGATTTATGTCTGATGAAAATATATTGTAATATAAACCGCTTAACAATAACATTGCAGAGATGAAGTACAAACTAATTTTTTTCATAATTCCAGGACTTTAGTTTTATTCATTAACGTTTTTTTAAGAAAAAACTTAAGCTCTCTCTTTTAAATCGGGAGAGCTTAAAAGACAGATAAGAGTTTATTTAATCATTACCATTTTTTTTGTGCTGATAAAACTCCCCGCTTCAAGCCTGAAGAAATATATTCCGCTTGAGAAATCAGAGCCGTTCCAATCCGTTTCATAACTTCCGGGTTTCATTTCATAATCAATAAGAGTTGTAACTACTCTTCCTATCGCATCGTATATTACAAGCTTAACATTTTGTTCTGTTGAACCTGCTAAATCAAATTTGATCTTTGTGTTCGGATTAAACGGATTAGGATAGTTTTGAAAAAGCTCATATTTTTCCGGAACTAAATCTGATATTGGCTTTATGCCAATTATGCTTGAACACAGTCCGCTGTAATATGCGTTTTTGATAGCGTCTGATTCCGTTAACAACTGGCAAACGCTTTGATTATTTGTAGTGCTTCTCCCTATAACAAATGCCATTACAATTGTCTGCGTATCTCCCGGGTTCATTGTTAACGGGCCGGCAGACTGTATAGTACGCCTGTCGTTCGGCAAAGAATCATACCAGCCGATCTTATTGCATGCGTCGCCGGAGAATTCAAATTTTGTGACATGCCCGGTTATAGGATTTATTCTGTTGTGTCCGCAGCCATCCAGGCCCAATAAATAGTTATATCCGGCTATTGCATTATCAGGGTCGCCGAAACACGGGTCGCTAACATTCTGGAAAACATTTTCAGCATATAGTTTCTCCATCCTGTATCCAATGTAAGTGCGGTAAGGGAGTTTTACGGTATCTGAATTATTTCCCGTATATACAATAGGTCCCTGTATTAACCTGGAGCCTATTGCCGGGGGCGCCACTCCATATATAAGATCGTTATTATCCTGGTTATATATAAATGCCATGTCACGCGCTGAATCGCAACCGGCGGCGTCATCTGATGCGTCCCCGATATCTGCGTCATTAGACACGCCTATTATTGTGCTATCCCACACGGTAGCGCTCTTGTTTATTATTTTCCAGCTTATGAAATATGACTTTTCGTAACCGGGGCAATTAAAGATGTATGCAATCTGCTGCACCTCTACTCCCATCGGTTTTGTACCGCCCGGCAAAGACATTTCCTGCAGATGTATGCTATCGGTGCAATGAGTGTAATCCATATATGTCATAAAGCATATTTCAGAGGGCCTGACCGTTCCAAATCCTACTCCCGGCCTATCGGCAAACCATCCGGGCTGGTAACCGTCAACGCCGTTAACTTCAACATAAGGAGCCCCTTTGGAAACAGGCCATGAAGCCCATGAATCATATGTTACTGTAAATAATTGTCCGCCAACCACCCTGCTTCACACGCCGCCGTTTATCAAAGAACGGTCTATAAGATTTACTACATATGGTTTCAAAGTAGGGTCATCGCAGACCGATTGCGGAGGCACCTGCCCTATTACAGGAATGTTTCCGGCAGTGAACAAAGAATTATAAAGAGCCGCGGCTGTTCTAAGTTCCTTTTGTCCTCCGGGCAAAATAACTTTTGCGCCGAGCCATAAGCCTGAAGAAAAATCAATTGCCATACGAGTTGTATTTGCCGAAGCAGGCCAGATCAGATTTGTTTGATTCAGATAACCGTTAAATATGCCATTTGTCATAAACGGTATTTGCATATTGTTACCATATAGAGAGATAGTTTGAACGGATGGATGCATTATCAAAGGACTGTGATTATTGGGGATGTCTGCTTTAAGGGAAGATGTTACCAGTAATGTTGTCAGGATGAAGTAAAAACTAATTTTTTTCATAATTCCAGGACTTTAGTTCTTGAGACTTCTGTTTTATTTACGATGTAAAAATAACTATTGCATTTCGGTTTGACAAAGATTTTTTAGTGTGTTTGTAATTCGTTAATTTAACATTGATTTCGAAGGCTGCTTTTAAAAAAACCTCATTTCTTTCTCATTTTGATGATTTCTCAAATCAACCCAAAGACTCAAATTTCAGTTTGTTAAATAGAATAAGCGCCAATAATTACCCTAAAATAGCTCGTAAATTACGATTTTGTTATCAGAAATCGCAATTGTTAAAACAAACTTGAAATCGAAATCAAATATTCAACCAACGGGATTGTATCATCCGCATTACGGAACTCGCAAGAAAGAAACAAAAGGCAGCCCGGTGACGGCTGCCTTTGCAGTGTAAAAGGAGGAATTTGAAACATGGGTGAAATTTAAAAAGCACAAACCGCCGCCTGGTTTCTCGTATAACCCTCTTCCCTAGCCCTGAAAAGAAGTAGTTATAACAGGCAGCGGCAGCGCTTAAACTTGTGGGCTATTAAATTCTTTTATTTTAATAAAACCATTTTTTTTTGTGCTCACAAACGTTCCGGCTTCCAACCGGTAGAAATAAACTCCGCTCGGGAAATTAATACTATCCCAATCCGTTTCATAACTTCCGGGTTTCAGTTCCGAATCAATAAGGGTCGAGACCCCTCGTCCAAGTGCGTCGTATATAACCAGCCGTACCTGCCGGCCTCCGGTTCCGGAGGTACCTGCCGGTATATCAAACTTAATCTTAGTCGTCGGATTAAACGGATTAGGATAGTTTTGGAACAAATTCCGGATATGATAATCAATTTTCATTGAACCGGTCCCTGTCAATAAAATCCAATACCTGTTATCAAACTCTGATAAAGAGGCGCTCTGGGACTGATTTATTATGTATTGCGAACCATTTCTATTCATTTTAATCAGGACTAAATTTTTCTTGTTCCCGGTTCTTCAATATAAAAATAGCGCTTCACCAAGGGCTATGCAAAGATTTTTTTATAGATTTGTGAATATTAATAAGCAATATTTGTGTATGTGTCGAATCAGATACTAACGTAAAACACGCAAATTTTCTTTGAATTCGACAAAAAGGAAAAAAACACGCAAGACAGAAAATCCAATTTGTTAAGAATATTTGCCCTCAAAATTAATTGAAAAATGAAGGAATCTAAGATAACTGAGCTCATCCGCGGGTTAACTCAGTCAGAATTCAGGAAATTCGGAGAGTTCCTTAATTCTCCATTTCACAACAAGAGCCACATGTTGATTACGTTCTATAATCTTATCGACAGACAATTTGAAAATCTGGATTCAAATACGGTCTCTGTAAAAAACATTGCTCTTAAGCTTTTTGAAGGCGAGAAGAATAAGGACCAGAACGTAAGAACGCTTCTCAGCTCATTCACAAAAATTCTTGAAAAGTTTTTAATATACGGCGAGTATGAAAAATATCCGACGCAGCAAAAAATAGCGCTTATCAAAGCGCTAGAGGTAAGGAATATTAATAAAAGTTTCGAAGCCGCATTGAAAGAAATTGATGAAAATCTGCGCATTGAGTTTAACCGCAACGCCGATTACTATTACGACTTGCTCACATTCAAAGAAATCGAGCTTAATTATGAAGGCGTAGATTTTGAACTGAATCTCGACAGGAAGTATTTTGAAATGGCGGACTTTGCCGATAACATGTTTATTGTCACTAAACTAAAAGTGATAAACACAATGCTGAGCCGCAAGCTGCACTCATTCCAGGAAGTGCAGGATAAATTCTGGGCCTTCGACAAAATGCTATCGTACATAGAAAAGAATGCCGATGTTATACAGAAGGACCACCCAACAGTTTACTCTGAATATAAGATCCTTATGATGGTCCTGAAGCCGGAAATAGAATCTCATTTCAGGGACCTTGAAAAGCACGTGTATTTCAACATTAAGAAATATAATAAAGAAGAACTTCTTCAGGTATATTATTCTCTCACTAATTACTGCATAAACCGCTTTGCGATCGGCGAAACAAAATTCCAGAGCAGCATGATGAAAATTTACAGCGAATTTGAAAAGAATGATTTCTATAAAGATTTCAAGAACATGCAGTATTATGACTTCCTTAACGTGATCCTTTGCGCTATCGATTTTAAAGACCTGCAATGGGCTGAGTATTTTTATGAAACGTATAAAGGGAACCTGTCGCATGAAATTAAGCGCGATACTACGAACCTTGCAAAAGGGCTCCTGCTTTTTGCAGAAAGAAAATATAAAGATAGCATTGACTTCCTTTCAAAGGTCAGCTACAAGAACACTCATTCCTATCTGAAGATAAAAGAAACGCTCATAAAGATCTATTACGAGCAAAAACACTTCGATACCATTGAAGCTACAATAGACGCTGTAATACATTATTTGAAGAGACACCAGGAGACCCTGAATGTGCATTACAACAGGTATATGCTGTTCCTGCAATCAGTGAAGAGAATTATTATGATCAACGTGAAGGACAAGACGGAAATAAAACTATTTATGAAGGACCTCGATAAGACAAGAGATATGATCGGCAGAGACTGGCTTATTGAAAAATTGATCGAAATGAAATAATTGCCGGTTTAAGACCCGAACGATGAGTTAATTTTATTCCCTTTTAAAAATTCACCGGCTGTCGTTCTTCTCTTTCCTTCAATTTGCAATTCCTTTATCTCCAACTCCCCACTGCCGGTAGAAGCGTATATATTTTTCCCAATAACGGATAGCGAGCCCGGCATAGTTGATTGATTCTCTGATAAAGCTGTCTTGAATATCTTGAAAATCTTTCCATCCAGAATTGTAAATGCTCCGGGATATGGAGAGAGTCCCCTGACCAAATTATGAATTTCTACAGCAGACTTTTTCCAGTCTATTTTGCAATTTTCTTTAAATATCTTTGGAGCGTCTGAAGCGCTGCTTTCATCCTGTTTAAATACCGGGACTTTTCCGCTTGATTCCTCAATAAGATCTACCGTTGATAGCACAGCCTCCGCTCCAAGAAGCGACAGCTTATCATGCAGGGAGCCGGCATTATCATCAGGCTCGATCGGGCATTTATTCTGCTCAATAACATTTCCTACATCAACTTTATCCTGTAAAAAGAAAGTTGTGACTCCCGTTTCGGTATCCCCGTTTATCAAAGCCCAGTTTATCGGCGCAGCGCCCCTGTATTTAGGCAACAGCGATGAATGCAGGTTTATTGAGCCATACTTAGGTATTGAATAAACTTCTTTGGGCAATATTCTGAATGCAACAACAACTATCAGATCAGGCAAAATTGATCTAATCTCACTGATGAAACTTTCTTCTTTCAATTTGATTGGCTGCAGTAATTTCAGCCCTTGCTTCAGCGCAAAAATTTTAACACGGCTTTCGCTTAATTTAAGTCCCCTGCCTTTCGGCTTATCAGGCACAGTAACAACAGCTGAAACTTTATGATTTGAATTGAGAAGGGCTTCAAGCGAAGGAATTGCGAAATCCGGAGTTCCCATGAAAATAATATTCATGGTCAGCTTCCGGAATATATTTTTCTTTTGTCTATTGCTTTATCTTTCTTTGCAATATCGGCAAGAAGATAATCAGCCATTACTAATCCCTTTTTTATATGGCTCAGGTCCTGCTTGATCCTGCTCTTGGTTTCTTTTGAGAGATGGTCGATAAATAATTTGCCGTTCAAATGGTCAATTTCATGCTGCGCAACGCGTGAAATGTATGAGCTGAGTTCAATATATTTTTTGTTCAGGTCAAGATCCTGGTATTCTATATAAACTTCTTCCGGCCTGGTTACAGATTCCCTGATATGCGGAATACTGAGGCACCCTTCCTCAATTGTAGTTTCTCCGTAACTATCAGTAATCTTAGGGTTAAGCAGCACTAATGGGTCGTTCTTTTCCTGTCCTTCAATATGAGAAATATCTATGACTGTTAAGCTTATATCAAGCCCAATCTGCGGGGCGGCTAATCCAATCCCGTTAGCTTTATGCATAGTGTTGAACATATTCCGCACCAGGTCGATCAGTTTGTCGTCCACTTTCGTGATCTTCCTTGTCTTTTTTCTCAGTACTTCAAAACCGTATGTGTAGATTGGGAGCGTTTTCAAATAAGCTAATGTAATTTGAACAAAGATATTTCAACTAACTTGTAAAATCAATTTCATTAATTATAACATTAATTGACACTTAAACATCACGAATTTGACAAAATATGTTCATATATTTGAAAATTATATATGGAAAATGATAAGAAAAGCGCTATTTCAAGAAGAGATTTTATAACCCGGCTATGGGGTTTTGTGGTAGCTATGCCATTTTTGTATGGCGCTTTGAAATTCATTAGCCCTCCGCAAAAACGTTTTACTACAACAGCTCAAAAACTACACGGCTCCAATGGATCGTCTGCAAATTTTTCAATTGATCTTCTGCCGGTAAATTCTTCAAAACTGCTTAACTTAGATGGCGAACCGGTCATAGTTGTCCGGAAATCCGAAAAGGAAATAGCGGCATTCAGCGCTGTTTGCACTCATTTAAACTGTGTGGTAGGATACAGAAATGAAAATAAAGATATTTACTGCGCCTGCCACGGCGGGAGATATGATTTGAACGGCAATGTAATAGATGGCCCTCCAAAAGCGCCGCTTTCAAAGTATAAAGTTTCTGTTGAAAATAATAAATTTACTGTATCTAAATAAGTTGAATAATCCTGAGTTGAATTCCGGCAGCCTGCGCAATCTAATGTTTTATTCCGGCGGAATATCAATTTTTTTTCTTGCGCTTCAGGTTATCACAGGCGCGCTTCTCAGTATATATTATGAACCTTCGGCGCAGGACGCATACGCTTCTATTCAATATATAACTAATCAGGTTGAGTTTGGCTCGTTTATCAGGTCAATACATTTTTGGACGGCGCATGCATTAATACTGTGCGCCAGCTTATTTGTATTGAGCGCTTTTTTATCCAAATCATACACATCGCCAAAACGGAAGTTATGGTATGTTCTTATTTTATTCATATTAATTTTGCTGGCATTTGCCTTCACCGGACAAACCCTGCCATGGTCCGAGTTTTCTTATTTTGGCGCGGTGATAGGAATATCGCAAATTGATAAAATTCCGGTTGCCGGACACTTTATTTCGGAAACACTTAAAGGCGGCGCGTACTTTGGAAACGAAACTTTAAGCAGAATGTTTTCGATACATACTATAATACTTCCGGCAAGCCTGTTTTTACTCTTAGTTACTTTCATCTATTCCATCCGTTCGGTCAATTTGCTCAGTATAAAAGAAGAAACGCCGCCGGTTCATCAGCGGGAAGCGATTCCTCTCAAAATAATAATTTTATCTCTTACAGCGCTGGCTCTTATCGCAGCAATATCTGTTTTGATACCAAAAGGATCTGGCAGGCTTTACGATATCAGCGCTCCTACAGGCGCTCCCATTGGTATTCACCCGGAGTGGTATTTCATGTGGATATACCAGACGCTAAGAGCTGATAATTTTTTGCCCGGTATAATAATACAATTATTCCTTTTTGTTTTTGTGATCTTCTGGTTATCTGTTCCATTGTTAGAAAATAAATTTTCAACCGGAAAAAACAAATCTATTATTAATTCGGTTGGCGTCATTTCAGTAGTCTACATTTTTATAATGACAATTTGGGGTTATATGGATTCAGGTATTTCATCTTTTGAATTAGCCTCGCCGGGGAATATTGCAACAGGCGGAATTGACAGGTTCTCGTTTTTAGGTATAATACTTTTTACAATAATTGTGATGATTGCTTTACTGTATTTGCATATTAAGTCGCTATCTTACACAAAAGATAGGAATTCTTAACTACATAAATATGTACTTTTATCAGGAAATCAAACAAATATTTCCATGTTAAATAAACGCCCAACTAACGCCGCCATATTTGGACTTTATTTTTAACAAATTTCGCCGTAAGTTTGTAGCTTAATCAAGATAAAAAAATGGCAAAACAACAAACATTTGCGGATAAAGCTGCTAAATTGGCTAAAAAAGAAGCAGAAACAGTATGCCCGCATTGCAGTAAATCAGCAAAAGCTGTGTATGCAAAGGTCATAACTTCTGTAAAAACAGCAAAAGATACATGGAAATACCTGGAAAAGAATCAGAAGCTTTGCGGTAACTGCTTAGCGGAACTATAATTTTTATTTTTTAATAACAGCTAATACAATAATTATTAAATGGCCAGAGTTTGTCAGTTAACAGGAAAAAAACCGCTTGTAGGAAACAATGTTTCACATTCGCACAACAGAACGAAGATGAGACAGCTTCCTAACTTAAAGACCAAGAGGATCTGGGTTCCTGAAGAAAATAAGTTTATCACAGTCAAGATTTCCACCAGGGCGCTGCGCACTTTGAAAAGAAAAGGTTATGCCGCAATGGTTTCGGAAATGGATAAGTAATAAATTTTTTAGTTCAGAGTTTATACAGGAGTGTAAGTAATTTTTGCACTCCTTTTGTTTTGAAAAAGAATTATTAATATCGCGTTTGAAACTTAATCAAACTTATACGCTTTGCCTGAAGAAATATTAATAAGCGTAGTTTTTCCTGCGTTGAATGAAGAGAAGCTTATTAAACAAACGCTGAGCCAATTCACACCCGAAATTAAAAGCAAATATAAAATTGAGGTCATTGTTTCTGACGGCGGAAGCTCTGATGCGACCGTGGAAATATCCAAACAGCTTGCAGAAGTAGTTGTGCTGCCTGAACCGGGCCATAAGCAAAACATCGCCGCTGGCAGGAACCTTGGAATAAAGCACAGCTCCGGCAGATATTATTATATAATGAACGCCGATACCCTTATTAAAGATATCGATCTTTTTTTCCGGACCACATTGAAAGAATTTGATGAACATAAAATTGTCGCCCAGACCTGCAAAGTGAAAGTATTCCCCAACGAACAAAAGCTTTCTGACATTTTATTCCACTTCTTGTACAATAATTATGTAAGAATACTTAATTTTATCGGATTAGGCATGGGGAGAGGCGAGTGCCACATATTCATGAAAGATATGTTCCTTAAGGTCGGCGGGTATAATGAGTCAATGGCGGCCGGCGAGGATTTCGACCTCTATAGAAGAATAAAAAAATACGGCAAGATAAAATCATGGGGAAAACTGATTGTATATGAGTCGCCACGAAGATACAGGAAGTTCGGATATGCAAGAGTTTTCTGGGACTGGACCAGGAACGCAACATCGGTAATGTTTAAGAACAAAGCAATGTCCCGGGAATGGGAACAAGTCAGATAATTAAGGTACCAAATACTTGTCAGGAACAAGATAGTTCAGCACATAATCTCTTACTGAATCCTTCAGCTCCATGATCTTTGAATCATAACCCGCATTTCTTATCTTTGAAATATTTGCCTGCGTAAAATACTGGTACTGATTTTTTATGCTGTCGGGCATATCAATAAATTCAATATTGGGTTCTTTCCCAAGAGCGGAAAAAATAGCGCCCGCCAATTCAACCCAAGTAGAAGCCTTGCCTGAACCAACATTGAATATTCCGTTTTGCGCGCTCCCCTTGCCAAGCGTCTTATCGAAAAATATCGTCATATCTACAGCATCTTTCACGTAAACAAAATCACGTTTCTGCTCGCCGTCTTTGTATTCGGGTTTCAGAGATTTGAACAACTGCAATTTCCCCGTTTTAAGAATTTGCCCGTATGTTTTATTTATCATGCTACGCATATCGCCCTTGTGGTTTTCATTCGGGCCGAACACATTGAAGTATTTTAATCCGACAATTTCTTTATCCAGCTTATTGTCAAGAACCCACATATCGAATAACTGTTTTGATAACCCGTATTTATTTATCGGCTTAAGTTTAGGCATCAACGTAATGTCATCATCAAATCCAAGCTCGCCGGCGCCGTAGGTAGCGCCGCTTGAAGCATATATATACCTTACATTGTTATCCATACACCATTTTGCCAGGCTTTTGGAATACTCCACATTATTCTCTTTTAGATATTCCATATTGCCCTCAGTTGTTGAACTGCAGGCGCCCATATGATACAGTGTATCGGCTTTATGGTTGAATGATTTCTCCCTTATTTGTTTAATAAATTCATCTTTATCAATATATTCTGTAAATTTCAGGTTCGATAAATTTGTTTCTTTTGAGCCTTCCCTGCTTTCATCTACTATAATAATATCGCTGACTCCCAGCGTATTTAGCCGCCAGCAAATAGCGCTCCCTATGAATCCTGCCCCGCCTGTGATGATTTTCATTGTTTTTTCAGCTTCTTATTTAATTAATATACAAATTTATCTATATGTTGATTGGCTTACAATCTAAAAATAAAGATGGATTTGAAAATTGAGCCTTTCCATAAAACATGATATGTGAGCTTCATTCTGAGGAGTTCTTTATGCTCAATACTTTTTCATTAAATTTATGTTTTTTTATTTGATTAAACTTATTATATTTTATTCAATCCAATTTTTAAAACTAAAGGAAGGGAAAAATGAAAAAATTATTTTTTACTATTTCATTTTTAATTATTCTAAGTCAATTAGCAATATCACAATCCCAGATAAACGAAAATTTTGAAAGTTATGATTCGACCCAATTGCCGCCGGGCTGGACAACGTTTAACAATGCGCCTTTCCCTATTGATCCATTAAGTAGTTGGATGGTAAGAGATACCGGAAGAGTATTAGACGGGCTGGCAACTGCATTATCAAAAGCTCACAGTCCTATAAGATCGATCGGAGCAACCTGGATTTCGTCAATTGATACGAATACTAATACTACTACAAATGGCGATTGTTGGTTAGTCACGAGCAGGTTAAATATTACAGCCAATGACAGTATTTGCTTCTGGGCTACGGGCGGAAGTTCAGGTTTTTCTGATAGTATGCAAATATGGATTGGGGTAGATTCATTACCTCCGGATTTTACAACTGAAATAGGTTCAATATATTGGCCGGTTGGCTCAACATACGGACAGTTTAATTTTTACAAGTACAGTTTGGGCGCATTTGCAGGACAAACAATA
>CAZMRG010000003.1:0-4198 GCA_964568655.1 uncultured Ignavibacteriales bacterium
ACAAAAAAAACTGAATTGCCGCCGGTTACCGTTGAAATATAGTTCCAGTTCATTCCGCCGTCAGTTGTTTTCAGTATGCTTTGCAAAGAAGTTCCGTCTACTCCTGTTGTATAGCCCGTAAATTGGTTGACAAAATACACTGATTGTAGCGGTGTAAGTCCGTTTAATAGCGGGTAATTTAAGATATTATAATCAAGCTGCCAGTTGATACCTCCATCAGTTGTTCTTACAATGTTATTCTTTAAACCTACTGCATAACCTGTAGTCAAAGTCGTAAATTGAATAGAGTTAAGTGGTAATGAACCGGGCAAAGGATTAATATAAAACCAGCCATTGTAATTAACCGGCTGAGAAATTGAAGTCGATGTAAAGCAAATAAGAATTACCAGGGCTATAGGATAAAAATACTTTTTCATACGGTTTTTCTCCAATAAGGTAATTCAAAAAAATAACTAATTCTGAAAATGGATAAAAACCTCTTCTTGTTAGGTATTCTAAAATAATCAATATTTTACCGATTTGTTATCCAAATTCGATTATTGATTGCGCTTTATCTTAAAGAACTTGCGGTTCACCTGAGCATTTTATAAACTATCCGCTCATTAATGCCTTGACTGACTATAACATATGTATTATTTTATCAATTAACAATAGTCAATGATCAATTGGCAATTATGCGTTATTCACTGTTTCAATATTTGATTGCGACGTCTCAATTTAGTCGGTGAGAAATGAGACGGATTTTGGGTTTGAAAACTGAGATTTCAAAGCAAAAAGAAAAAAAACAATCCTGTCTCAGGATTCATCTGACTGTATCTCAGGAAACCTGGCCTCTTTTGTTAATGATTGTATTTTAAGGAGTTAGAGATATTCTCTTCATGATTCAAAATGGATTTTTAGATTTTAATTATACATCTTTTTTATGATTTTGCTAATTATATCCGTCTGACCGCTTAAAGCGGTCTGACGGTTTCATCCGATAATCTGATGAATCTGATAAATCTGAAGAATTTACATTCATATTTCGCTCCTAACGGAGCTAAGATTTTAGGCTCGTTCTTTTCTACAAATATTTCGCCCCTCCGGGGCTTTTTTAAAACAGGAATCATGGTTTTTTTAATCTGACTAATCTGATGAATCTGACAAATCTGATGAATCTGATGATCTGTAATCTGTAATGTGTAATCTGACAATCTTCAATCTGATGAATCTGATGAATCTGATGAATCTGACGAATTTGATGAATTTGATGAATTTGATGAATTTGATGAATCTAATAAATTTACAAAGCTTCCTTTTATTATTACTGAATAATCGCTAATTTCTAATACTATGAAAGAAAGATTATTGTTTGTGTTCATGCTTTTTGCCGCCCTCGCAATGATAGCTTCCAGAAGTGATTTCTTAAACGAAAAAACTGAATTTGAAGCGCAGGAACCTTCCGATGACGACTGGTTCATAAGACAGCGCGCTTTTCCGTTTGATGAAATTCCAAATGCCGAAAGATTGAAATCTATTGATTACGCTAAGAAAATGCCCGTGTCTCAAATGAGCGTTAATTCTGCTTGGACGCTTGCCGGGCCGATAAATATTGAAGGAAGAATATCAACAATCGCGGTTAATCCCACAAATCCGCAAATAGTTTATATTGGCGCTGCCGATGGCGGCGTTTGGAAATCTACAAATTTTTGTCAAACTTGGGTAAGCGTTTTTGATAACCAGAATACTTCTTCAATCGGTTCGATTGCCATAGACCCAACCAATCCGAATACAATCTATTGCGGCACTGGCGAAGCTAATTCATCAAGGAGCTATTATCCCGGAACGGGGATGTTCAAATCCACCGATGGCGGCGCTTCATGGACGCACATCGGGCTTGATAGTACTTATTGTATCGGCAACATTGCGATTAATCCTTCTAACTCGCAGATCATTTACACTGCGGCGCTGGGTTCGACAAGAAGAAAAAATGTTCAGCGCGGAATATATAAATCTGTTAACGGAGGCGCCAGCTGGAGCCTCGCGTTATTTCACTCTGATTCAGTAGGCGCAGTGGATGTGGCGATTGACCCGACGAATCCAACTAAGATATTCGCCGCGATGTGGGAACGTCAGCGCAGGGAAGACTATATAAAATACGGCGGGCCGGGGAGCGCGATCTATTTAAGCACAAATGCAGGAACAAGCTGGTCGGTTGTTAACGGAGGATTTCCTTCTAATGCAACAGACCTCGGAAGAATTTCGATGGATATAGCCGCATCAAACTCACAGATAATATATGCGCTGACTGCATATGCTGACGGCAACTCGCGCGGCTTATATAAATCAACCGATGGAAGTACTAGCTGGACGCTTATTAATGCTTCCGTAGCATACTCATCTTCATACGCGTATTACAACAGGATATGTAAAGTAAATCCAACCGACCCCAATAACCTTTATTGCGGTGGATTGACAATGGGGCGTTCATCTGACGGAGGAACTTCCTTTGGGCCAATTTCGGATTCGCATGTTGATGAACATGCTGTTGGTTTTAGCGCATCTAGCCCCCAATTTGTTGTTGTAGGTAATGACGGCGGAATAGATTATTCATCAAACGGCGGAACAAGCTGGTTTGCCAGCCAAACTCTTCCTATTACACAATTTTATGCCGGCGATATTGATTACAATAATCCAAACGTAATTCTTGGCGGCGCCCAGGATAACGGCACGCCAAGAACATTGACAGGAAACCTGAACGACTGGGTTGATATTTCCGGCGGCGATGGCTTCTATTGCCTGGTGGATTACTCTACTTCTCAAAGAGTTTATGTATCAACGCAAAACGGCGCTTTTGAACGGTCCACAACCGGAGGTAACTCGTTCTTAAACGGAACCAACGGACTTGACCTCACTTATACAAATTGGATGACGCCATATGTGATGGATAAAAATACGCCGCTTACGCTCTACTGCGGTACTTACAAGATCTTTAAAACTATTAACGGGATGCAGTCGTGGTCAGCAATAAGCCCCGATCTGACTAACGGACACATACAGAATCTCGGTACGATAACAACGGTTGACGTTTCTAAATCAAACCCAGCTGTTATTTACTGCGGAACTGATGATGCAAATGTCTGGGTTACTACAAACGGCGGAACGGGCTGGAACAAAATTATTACGGGACTTCCATACCGCTGGGTAACAAGGGTTGCCGTACGCGATGACTCGGCTAATGTATGCTATGTAACTCTGTCCGGTTATAAGGTTGATTCGCTAGGCGCAAATATTTTCAGAACTACTAATTACGGCGCAAGCTGGGCTTCAATTTCAGGCAACCTGCCCAACGCGCCGATCAACGACGTTGTAATTGACCCGCAAATAAACGGCACATTATACATAGCTACGGATGTAGGCGTTATGGTAACTTCAAATTTCGGCGTGTCATGGTCGGTTCTATCGCCGGGTATACCTACAAGCGTTCCGTGCCATGATCTGACTTTGCACAACCCGACAAGAAAGCTTGTGGTATGGACCCATGGCAGAAGCGCTTTCCAGATGTCGTTGCCGCCGGTAGGAATCACAAACAATAACACAGGCGTGCCAAAAAAATATTCGCTTTCGCAGAATTATCCAAATCCGTTTAATCCGACAACAAGGATTAAGTTCAACGTAGCACCCCCTCTGAATCTCCCCCTGACAGGGGGAGACGTTACTGCGACAGCAGGAACGGTGGGGGTGAAGCTTATTATTTACGATATATTAGGAAAGCAAATTGCGGTTCTTATAAATCAGCAAATGGAACCTGGTTCATACACAGTAGATTTCAATGCGTCAAATTATCCCAGCGGAGTTTATTTTTACAGACTTGAAGCGGCAGGATTCACCGACACAAAAAAGATGATTGTGGTTAAATAATTTTTTTTGTCATTCCCGCCAGTCCCGATTTATCGGGACGTGAGCGGGAATCTTGGTTTTTATTGTAAATTAGAAAAAAGAATTCATTGACACTAAAAAATGATTATCGTTTAAATGATAAATAGATTATTGACACATATCTCAGTCTGCCGTTTGCCGTTTGCCGTCTCACGTTCTGCCTTTTACGTTTTGCTTTTCTCCTTCTGCCTTTTGCTTTATAATTGCACAGGCATCAGTCTTAGTCAGAAGATAAACGTATCGGACGGCGACTGGCTTGAAGCAGGCGGAGCCGCCAATC
>CAZMRG010000003.1:4298-17345 GCA_964568655.1 uncultured Ignavibacteriales bacterium
CAGAAGATAAACGTATCGGACGGCGACTGGCTTGAAGCAGGCGGAGCCGCCAATCAGCAAAACATATCATATTTTAATCTTCAGCCGCCTTTGGATCTGAAATGGAGCTTTGATATTGACGCTGGCGTAGGATTTTCCGCCATCGCTGTTTCTGATGCGGTTGTGCTGGTAAACAGTCTGGCAGGCGATTTAATAGCGTTTGATATATCCGGCGGGGGAAAGCTCGGCAAACTCAATTATCTCGGCAGGGATGCAGGCACCACGCCGCTGATAAACGGTAACAACGTTATATTTTCATTTGCCGGCGACCGCGACTACTCGCTTATATCTTACGATTTGGAAAACGGAAAAAACAACTGGAGAATCGATCTGGGGTTCCTGCAAACCTCTCCTATAATGCATAATGGATTTGTTTATGCCGGTTCATTGGACGGAATCTTTTTTAAGGTAGATGCAAAGACCGACAGCATAATGTGGAAGTATGATGCTAAGGCGCAGATCCACTCAACCTGCGCCATCGATAGCGACTATGCGGTATTCGGCGCGGATAACGGCGGCATATACTGCGTAAATGTAACGGACGGTTCGTTGAAATGGAAAACCATAGCAGGCGGCCCTGTGGTTGCAACTCCGCTTATCTTTGATAATAAAGTATTTGTGGGTTCGTATGATTCATGTTATTATTGTTTGAACCTCAGCGACGGCGTGCTAGTTTGGAAGAAAAATATTCACACAAAGATATTAGGAGGCTCATCATTGTTCAACGCTCAGAATGTTATATTCGGCGGAGTTGACGGTAACCTTAATTCATTAAAAGCCTCAGATGGTTCTTCAAGCTGGGTAGTACACACAAAGGGAGTGATTGGTTCAAGCCCATTGTGCTCAGGCCCTAATATTTATTTTACTTCTTACGATTTTAATATATATTGTATAGAAGGATCCAGCGGCTCTCAATTGTGGAATTATGAGCTTGAAGGAAAATCAAGAACGTCGCCTGTGATATGGAGAGACTATCTTGTTGTTGCCGCCGACAAAGTTGTTTATTGCTTTATTAAAAAACCGCAATGACAATTTGATTAAATTATTTACATACTTGGTATTAATCGCCGCTGTGTTTATCGCGGCTCAAAGCGCCAATGCTCAGGATAATGACTCGCTCATTATTCCATACACTATCATTAATTCAACTCCTCAAAATGCTGATGTTTATGTAAATGATGAGCTAAAAGGAGAAACGCCTTTAAGATTTATTTTAAAAGATAGCTCCGAAGCGCGTGTTGTAATTAAGCTTAAAGGTTATCTGGATTACTCTTTTAGTTTAACGGGATCAAACAGTCTTCAAAGGAAAGACATCACGCTTATATCAAAATCAGGGACCGTAAAAAACTTTCCGGTGGCTAATGAAAACGGGATACGTTATTTCAACAAGCCCAGGAAATGGGGATTTATTGCATTGGGCGGCGTTATAACCGCGGTTTCAGGAATTGCGGCATATTATTATAATACACTGGCGATAGAACGGAATGATGATTATTATTTAACGGGCAACCCTGATGATTTAACTCAGAAGAGCAAATACAATTTGATCGGCGGTGTATCTGTGGCCGTTCTTCAGCTTGGTCTTGCAACAATGCTTTACTTCCTTTTCGGTAATAACTAATCGTTCTTTGTCATATTTAAAACGTTCAGCATGCTTTGATTATCTTCTTCCGGCTTTGATCATAAGCGGCATTTTGACAGGTCTTTTTTCATTTTCAGCGCCCCAGATGTTAAGTAATTGCATTCGAAGTTCGTCGAACGGATCTGAGCCGTGAGCTTTGATATAGTTTTGCGTCGAGCTCCACGTGTAAAGAAAATCCAGGTAATCCTTCGGGCTCCAGTTTAATCTGATATTAAACTCAGGGCAGTCAATTTTTTCAAACGGAAGCTGAATCTCCTTTTCGAAGTTCCAGGATATTGCGCTTTGTTTCGGCCAATGCTTATCGAGCTTTTCGGATACGTATTCATGGATGACCCGGTCAATTTCGGGATTCACAAATATCCCGTCATAGACCCAGACGGCTAATACGCCGCCCGGTTTTAAAACGCGTTTTACCTCCGGATAAAATTTTTCTGAGTCTAGCCAGTGTATAGCGCTGGCCACCGTTATCAGGTCTATTGAGGAACTATCCAGTCCGCTGGATTCAGCGGGGGCAACGCGGTATTCTATTTTTGGATGAGGAAAAGCCTGGCTGATCTGCGCCTCGCTCGCATCGGTGGCTATAACTTTATCGAAGTGTTCCGCAAGTCCGAGCGCAGCCTGCCCGTTGCCCGTGGCCGGGTCCCATGCAATATTGTGTTCTTTGACAAGTCCGGATAAATATTCAAATATCTCAGGCGGGTACTTTGGCCTGTACAGCGCATATTCCTTTGCCTGCTTTGAAAAATGGTCGTTAAATTCCAACTGGTTTTACTTGTAAGAAATTTTATCTGAAATAAATTTAAAGCTTACATCATACCTGTACTGAATATTCATATGCCCGTCGTTGAATTCCTGGTGAACATATTTGATGCCATGCTTCTTAAGGTTTTCGCAGTAAATTCTGGCCCCGGCCTGCAGATTGAATTCATCGCGCGTGCCGCAATCAACAAAAATAAGCTTAAGTTTTTTTAAATTATTTTTATACCTGCTGATCTGCCTTACAGGGTCAAACTTAAGCCACTGGTTCCATACTTGCGGAATAATTTCTCCCGAATAAATATCGAACGGCAGATCAAAATTATATTCTTTCCTTTTCGGATTTGGCGAGTAGCATGATGCCATCCCGATTGTATTTATAAGCACAAAGAATTCCTTCGGCTTAGGCTGGTTATAATTAAGCTGCGCATTAATGAAATTTTTTACTCCTGTGTGTCCTTTCCCGAATTTCTGAAGGCCGACGACAAACTTGGGGAAGTCAGGGGCATAGCAATATTCAAATGCTGAATCTCCGGAGTGAGTAGCCATTAGTCCGAACACGTCCGGATGGCGCATAGCGAGCCACATTGAGCCGTACCCGCCGGATGATTTGCCTACTATACAACGCGCGGCCGCTTTCGGAATTGTTCTGAAACGAGCATCGATGAAAGGGACGATTTCCTTTACCATGTAATCTTCATACCTGCCCGTAGCCGTTGAGTTAACGTATTGCGACCCGCCGTATTTAGTGAAACAATCGGGCATTACGACTATCATTTCTTTTATTTTCTTTGTGTTTATTAACCTGTCAAGCCGCTGTTGTATGTTCTCTGAGTAAGCTGAAACATTCAGGTTCATGATGCCGAATCCTGTGAAGCCGGCAATTAAATATACAACAGGATATTTTTTGTTTGACTTCATGTAAGATGGCGGAAGATATACAACTACATCTCTTACAAAGGGGTCGTTCAACGGATTATTTTTCAGAATTCCGCTGTTATGTTTAAGCGCTATTGTTTGTCCGTTCATAGTATTAGATTTTTAAGTTCCATTTTTTGATTTCTTCTATCATTTCAAAATCGGTTAGATCATAATGCAGGGGTGTGATAGAAATATAATTTTCAATTGTCGCTTTAACGTCGAATTCCAGAGACTCATCCGTATTAACCATATGACCTGTGAGCCAGTAATATTCTCTTCCGTATGGGTCGGCTCTTACTTCAAGTCCGTCTTCCCAGTAAGACTTTCCCTGCTTTGTTATGATTATTCCTTTAATTTCTTCTTCTCTTACATTAGGAATATTGATATTCAGAAGCGTTTTTGGTTTTATCTTAATTTCTTTATCCAGAAGGATTTTCTTAACCAGTTTTCCGGCTATCTTTGCCGACTCGGCAAAATCTACTCTGTCAAATGTTGTCAATGAAATTGCAATTGAAGGGATCCCGAGCAGCGAGCCCTCAGTGGCGGCTGAAACAGTTCCCGAGTAAATGATACTTATTGCGTTGTTAGCGCCGTGGTTAATTCCGGATACGACAAGATCAAATTTAACATCTTTGAAGAAATGAAGGACCCCTGCTTTGACAGCATCCGCAGGCGTGCCTTCTATTGCCATTCCGAAAAACTCGCCGTCAATATGATGTTTTGTGGCTCTCAGCGGGTAAAATATTGTAATGGAATGTCCAACAGCGCTTTGCTGAATATGCGGAGCAGAAACATATACGTTTGCAAACTTCTTTAGTTCAATTGCAAGCTTAATAAGTCCGTCTGCGTCTATCCCGTCGTCGTTCGATATAAGTATATTTGGTTTATTCATAGCTTTGCTGCAGCTGCAGCCAAATTTCATCTATAAGTTTTGGTATGTTCTCTCCGCTCACAGCGGAGATTTTTAAAATTGTATATTTTTGTTTGCCCTTTGAAAACTTTATTTTCGAGAGCGCTTTCTTTTGTTCATCAGTAAGTGCGTCAATTTTGGTAAAACAAATTATGCGCGGTTTTTTTGTTAACTGAACGTCGTAACTTTTCAGCTCGTTCAATAAGATATCATAATCTTCGGTCTTCTTTGCTTTGTAATCAATTAATGTAGCGTCAATCAAAAACACAAGCAGCTTAGTGCGCTCAATGTGTTTTAAGAACCTGATGCCGAGTCCCTTACCGAGGTGAGCGCCTTCTATTAGCCCGGGTATATCTGCAACTACAAAGCTTTGAAAGTCCTTGTACTTTACAATGCCTAAATTTGGCTGAAGAGTTGTAAACGGATAATCGGCTATCTTTGGTTTAGCTGCCGATATTTTTGATATGAGCGTTGATTTACCTGCGTTAGGCAATCCGACTAACCCAACATCAGCCAGCAGCTTAAGCTCGATTTGAATCTCGTATTCCTGCCCGGGCCTTCCCGGTTCTGCATCGCGCGGAGTTTGATTTGTAGCGGTGGCAAACCACGTATTGCCCCTGCCCCCTTTACCGCCTTTTGCGGCAATATATGTATCGCCGTCTTTTATAAGATCGGCCAAAAGCTCTCCAGTAATAGCATCTTTGATCATGCTTCCGCAGGGTACTCTTATAATAGTATCGGCTCCGTTCTTGCCGGTCTTATCGCCGCCCATGCCGTGCATTCCGTTTTGCGCTTTGTAAATCCGCCTGTAACGGAAATCGATCAAAGTAGCAAGCGAATGGTCGGCAACAAAAACTATACTGCCGCCTTTGCCGCCATCGCCGCCGTTGGGGCCGCCTTTGGGCACATATTTCTCGCGCCTGAAACTAACGCAGCCGTTGCCGCCGTCTCCGCTTTTAATGGCGATCTTTGCGCTATCTATAAACATTTGAAAACCTAAGTACCTTGCTGTTTATGAATGGGATAAATCGTAGTTCTTGTGAAATGGTTTTGGAGTATGTCGACAAATTTTACCGCTTCTTCCGAATAAATGTCTGTTCTGTTATTCTTAAATACTTCTTCTATCAAAGGTATCGCTTCGTTCCAGTCTGGCGCTCCAAGTATTTTGACGACCGAAATTTTGAACGAAAGTTCATTCCTGTGAAAAACTCTTTTTATAATTTTCTTTTTATAAGACTCTTCGCAAAACAATTCATCCAGCAATTTTTCACTTACATCCGTTTGAGTTGGAGCGGGCTCAGGAACAATCGAACTGAACTGTGATGCAAACAGCAGGTCGTTAGAATAAATCTCTTCTTCGATAGCAAGAGTTTTATCTTCCAGCTCAGGCATCTTGGTTTTGCTCTGCCGAAGCTTCTTTACATCCGGAAGCTTTTCTTCATCAGGCAGTTTCTCGCTTGGTTCTAATATGCTTTCAACGTCTTTGTTCGAAGCTTCTTTGCTGATTAAATTTGTCTTTGCCTTATTGATGATCTCTTTTACCTGGCTATCGCTCATTTCAACATCCGACTTCTTCGGCCGCCCGCGCTTTTTGACGACGGGATTCATAAGCTCCATAGCTTCCTGAATGAATATTTCATCGCTGAAGAAATCATCTACCTTTGCTTTGATTGCCGTAAAGCCCTTATCATTTAAAAATACAGAAAGTATTTTCTTTGGAAGCTTGATATTGATGGGATTATTATCGGTTAAGTCAACAAAAAAATAATACAGCAGCTTTACAAGATTGAGTCTCTGCGACTCACCGTTTGCAACATCGCTTATTTCTTCTAAAAGCTTGTTATTTATATCATTTATAATGTGTTCAATCTGGTTTACAGAAAGTACATCAAGCGAGTTCATGTTAATAAATTCAAGAATATGATTTACATAGTATCCGTAAAACTGGAAGTAGGCCAGGCGTTCTGTAATAAATTCAACGGGCCTCGTTTCAACGTCGCCGAATAAAAATTTCAAAATCGTATTCTTCGGCTTGATGATATAATTTACGTTGAAAACTATTGCCTTATTAAGCAGGGTCTCGAAATCCTTCTTTTCTAAGGTTGTCCTTGAGGTTCCTATGGAACATTCGATGAAATTAAGGATAAACGCGGGAAGGCCGGATTCTTTTATCGTCCGGTAATCCGTTTTGCCGCCTGTAAACTCAACAAGCCGGCTGTAATCCGAGAATTTCTTTTTGACGAAATCCTGTAACATCAAAATGTTTAGTTCGCCTTCCTTTTGAGCGCTTATAATTCTCTGTCCGAAAGTTTTTTCTTAAGCTGTGAAATATGCCAGGTAATATTAATTTCTTTCGGGCATGCCTCTATGCAGTTAAATATTGTATGGCATCTCCAGATCCCGTCCGGTGTATCTATTATGTCAAGCCTTTCGTCGGCTGCTTCATCTCTTGTATCAAAAACAAACCTGTATGCTTTAAGCAGCGATGCTGGCCCCATGTAGTTTTCATTTGACCACGTTGACGGGCAGCTTGTTGTACAGCATGCGCATAATATACATTTTGCGGATTCAAACAGCATCTCGGCGTCTTCATTTGACTGCAGCCGCTCGCCATCTGCCGGCGGCGGGTTGTTATTAATCAAATAGGGGATTACAGATTTATTCTTTGCATAAAAATCAGACATGTCCAGAACCAAATCCTTTATGATCGGCATCGAAGGCATCGGCTCAATTGTAATTACCTTGTTGGTATTGATATCCTTCAACAGCGTGCCGCAAGCAAGGCGGTTCCTGCCGTTGATCTTCATTCCGTCCGAACCGCAGACTCCGTGCGCGCATGAGCGCCTGAAAGAAAGCGTTCCGTCCTGCTCCCATTTGATCTTGTGGAGGCAATCCAGCACCGTCATTGTTGGCGCGCCCTCTATTGTATATTCTTCGAAGTGAGGTTCGCTGTCTTTTTCCGGATTGTATCTTAATATTTTAAATGTTACCTGCATATTATGTAAATATTTAGTTTCTTTCTTGTTATTACGGACTTGCTAATACTTTCTTTCCATCGGTTCAAATCTCGTTTTAGCTACGGGTTTATAATCGATAGTTGTCCCCGAGCCGTCTTTGCCTTTCCAAATCAGAGTATGCTTCATCCAGTTCGCGTCATCGCGTTTATCGAAATCTTCTCTTGTATGAGCGCCGCGTGATTCGGTTCTGTTTAAAGCCCCATCGCAAATTGTCTCGGCAATATCAAGCATATTAGCCAGCTCTACTGTTTCCATCATGTCGGTATTGAATACAGTACCTTTATCCTGCAAAGAAATATTATTATATCTTTCTTTATATTGCTTTATCAATTCCTTCATCTCTTTCAGTTCTTTTTCATTCCTGAATATACCGCATTTTTCCATCATATTTTCCTGCAGCTCGCGCCTGATAACCGATGTTCTTTCATTTCCGGATTGATTGAGGATCTTGCTTATTTTTTCTTTTGTCTTTTCAGACGGGTCGCCTGTGAATGCGGTTCTTTCCGCTGTTTTCAGGTATTCAGCTATTTTTTTACCGCCTCTTCTTCCGAATACTATTATATCGAGCAATGAATTTGTACCAAGCCTGTTAGCGCCGTGCACCGATACGCAAGCGCATTCGCCCGCCGCATAAAATCCTTTGACTAAATTACCTTTAGAATCTGAGTAAACTTCAGTATCTGAATTTGTGGGGATGCCACCCATTGCATAATGAGCGGTTGGCTGAATAGGCACGCTTTCCTTTGTTGGTTCCACGCCTAAATATGTTCTTGCAAAGCCGGTAATCTCAGGCAGCTTTTCATCTATTATCTTTTTGCCAAGATGCGTCAGATCTAGATTAATGTAGAAAGTGCCATCCGAGCCTTTAACGCCGCGTCCGGCTCTGATCTCAGAGATGATCGCTCTGGAAACCATGTCGCGGGGAGCAAGGTCCTTTACTGTTGGCGCATAGACTTCCATGAACCTATCACCGTTGGCGTTGCGCAATATTCCGCCTTCGCCTCTTGCGGCTTCAGAAACTAAAATTCCAAGTTTCCATAAACCTGTTGGATGAAACTGGAAAAATTCCATGTCTTCAAGCGGTAAACCCGACTGGTAAACCAACGCGACTCCGTCGCCGGTACCAACGTGCGCGTTTGATGTAATCCTGTATACTCTGCCATATCCGCCTGTTGCAAACATAACCGCCTTACAATGGAAAATATGAACTTCTGAAGTGGATATGTCAAGCGCAACTACGCCTTTGCATATTCCGTCTTCAACTATCAGGTCGGTAAGAAAATATTCAGAGAAAAACTGCACATGGTTCTTTATACAATTTTCATACAATGTATGAAGCATCACGTGTCCGGTCCTATCGGCTGAGTAGCATGCTCGCTTAACTGCAACGCGTTTTGAATTCGGGTCATTTGGATCTTCAGGCTTTGTATGCCCGCCGAATTTTCTTTGCGCAATTTTGCCTTCCGGCGTTCTTGAAAATGGCATTCCCATATGCTCAAGCTCAATAACTGCACGTGGCGCATCCTGGCACATTATTTCTATCGAGTCCTGGTCTCCAAGATAATCGGAACCCTTAACTGTATCAAACGCGTGGTTCAGCCAGTTATCGTCCTCTTCATTAGAGAGAGCCGCGCAAACGCCGCCCTGGGCAGTGCCGGTATGCGAGCGCGTCGGGAAAACTTTAGATATTACCGCGCAGGAATATTCTTTTGGAATTTCAACTGCTGCCCGCAGGCCCGCGCCGCCCGCGCCAACTATTACAACATCAAATGTATGTATCATTTATATTAGATTTATTACCTGTTACGGTATTATTTTCTTAATTCTCTAAGCAGATTTAATTTCTTCTCGTTGTCCTCAGGCGAATATGTATAAATGTTCTTCAGTTCGAAATAAAACAGCATCGCTTCATATTTCTTGCCTTCTTTCAGAGCAATTAACCCTAAGTAATACGGAAGGTCGACGTAATAAGTTGTGCTGTAAGCCGTTATTTCGTTTTCATACGCGCTATTTAGGTATTCTTTGGCTTTCTTATAGTCTTTATATTTTTCATAATACATTATTCCTAACTGGATGTAAGCCTGTGTATATGTAGAGTCTTTTCTGATTATATTCTTATATTCTTTCATCGCTCTTTCATACTTTTTCATCTTTTCATGAAGGTTTGCGATTTGGAATCTAACAGACATATCGGTCGTATCCTTAGAAGCTATCTTTTCATAAAACACGAGCGCCTTTTGATATTCCTTTGAAGTTGAGTAAGCGCTTGCCAGGCTTGATGATAGCAGGCCCAGCAGGCTATCCGACTGGAATTTGTCTTTGATCGTCCCGTAAAGATTTTCAGCCTTCGAAAAATTCTCTGTAAATACATACAGGTCCATCAGCGACTGGTAAACGGAAAACGAATCCGGCTGCAGCGTGAGGCATTTGTTGAAGAAATTTTCGGCTTTCTGGTAATTCATTCTTGCAAGCGAATCCTGTTTGACTATAACGGTATCGTAAACCTTCATAGTATCTTTTTCTTTTACATAAACCCAGTTTGTTGTGGCATCAGACTTATAATTATTCGCCAGTTTAAGGTTTGAAGAAAACATACTCTCTTCCATCTTCTTCTTCGCGTCTTCGCTGTTTTCATAATTCGCGATGTCGACCGAATTCATAAATCTTATGAACCCATTTATAGCTATGGCAAAATTCAGGTTTCCATAGCCGGTATAAGTATAAGTGGTTATCCCGATTACTTCGCCTCTCCTGTTAAACAACGCTCCGCCGCTGTTCCCGGGCGATATTGCCGCCGTTATTTGAATTACTTTCTCGAAGTTCTTTTCGATTGGCATGTATGTTACGGGATCGTTAAATGATACTTTTTCATTTTCCCTGATGCCGGCAATTATTCCCTGCGAAATTGTGTATTCATATCCCAGCGGGCTGCCAATTGCAAACACATCCTGTCCCACTTTGGGCAGATCCGAGTTCCCGAACTTCACTGTTTGGAATTTTACATTGTCGGGGTTTTTCAGCTTGAGGATTGCCATATCGTTCTTCTCATCAAGAATCAATAATTGCGCGTCATAGAATGTGCCGTCGCTTGTCTTAACAAGTATGCTGTCTAAGCCGTCAATAACATGAAAATTTGTTCCGACCAGGCCGTGCTCGTCAAATATAAACCCGCTGCCGTTAAGCAGCGTTGTATCCTTCATTGAATAAGAATAATATGAATAATAATTATCGGTATGATACCAAATAGAAACAAGCGATGCTTTATTATTTTCTATGATCTGCTCTGCGTTAAAATCAGCGCTGTTTGTATCGCCCTTAATGGTTGTAGTAACGGGCAGTGATTCCCTGGTTTCTTCTTTTTCCTGGGCTATAAGAGCGGTTGATGACAACGTAAGCGTCGCAGCGATCAATATGCTGCAAGCGTAATGAATATAAACTTTTAACCTGCTACCTGTAAACTGCAATTATTATTTTCCTTTCCAGCTGGGTTTACGTTTTTCAATAAACGCATTCATTCCTTCTTTCATATCTTCGGATGAAAAGAGCAGGTAGAATGCTTTTCTTTCATATTCGAGCCCCCCCTCGATGGTACTGTCAAAAGCTTTTAGTATAGATTCTTTAGCCATTTGCAAAGCAATCGGCGGCATAGAAGCGATCTCTTTGGCAAGCGCCTGCGCTTCTTCAAGAAAAACTTCATCGTCTGCAACTCTTGAAACAAGCCCGGCTTCGAACATTTCTCTTGCTGAATACATTCTTCCGGTCAGTATCATTTCCATTGCCCGCGCTTTGCCAATTGCTCTTGTTAAGCGCTGAGTGCCGCCTGCGCCCGGTATGATGCCGATCTTAATTTCAGGCTGCCCGAATTTTGTAGATTCAGCCGCTACAATAATATCGCACGTCATGCAAAGCTCGCAGCCGCCTCCAAGCGTAAAACCGGACGTCGCGGCAATAATTGGTTTTTTAATTTTCCTGATATAATCCCATGTTGCGAACTGGTCGCGGATATACATATCTATAGCGCTTTGAGTCGCCATTTCTTTAATATCTGCGCCGGCTGCAAAAGCCTTTGCGCTGCCTGTAATTATAATACAACCAACTTCATTATCGCCATCAAAGCTGCGGAGAGCCGCTAAAATCTCGCCCATCATTTCAATATTCAGCGCGTTTAAAGCATCCGGACGGTTAAACTGAATTTGGCCGACTTTTAAACCTTTGGGATTATCTAATTTTGTGACAATTATATTCTTATAGGAGGGAGCTTCGCTCATCTAACTATCTTATTTTTATTGAAATTAAGGACAAATTTACGGAAAACCATAGTCACATACAATATAAAACATTAGGTAACAGCGGAACAGTTAACAGTTAGCAGTTAACAGTTAACTTTGCTTCTATAAGAGTTAGGACTTATAAATTATAGTGTATAAAATCCCTATAATTTCATCACAATCATTAAAAATTGAGTCAAACATTTTCTTATTAATATATTCAGTAGCGCATATTAACCTTAGCCAATATTTGGTTTCCCGTGCTTCTTTATATGCTATTGAAAGTTTGTTTTTGAAGTCAGCCTTAGAGACGCCCCCGGTAGCTTCTTCTATGTTTGCCCCTATTGATGTGCCGCATCTTAGAATTTGTTTTGCCAGAATATATTCCTTTTTCTTTGTCGTTAGGAATTGGTACAACTTTATAATCCTAATCGCGAAATTGAACGATTTATCTTTGACAACAATATTTTTCATGATATTATTAATTTTGTTTGTTAACTGTTAACTGTTAATTGTTAACTGATATTAACTGATAACTGGCAAAGTCTTATCTTTTTTGCTAAAGTTCCTCCATATTATCGCCCCGAAAATGACCGCTCCGCCAATAATTGAGTATATGGAAGGGGTTTCACCAATCCCAATGAACACCCAAATTGGGTTAAATATCGCCTCAAGAGTGGCAATTATCATTGATTCGGTTGCAGAAACGTATTTAATTCCTTCATTAAATATCACATAGCTTGTGCCAATCTGAATCGCGCCCATGTAAAGAAGTATCAAAGCTTGCGGCATGGTCAGGCTAAAATCAGGGAAGACAAAGAAGAATGTAATCATCGCCACCAAGGCATTTCCGGTTATAACGCTTATAAGAGTGTTCTCCGACTTCTGTTTTTCCTTCTTGTATTTTGTCAGCAGGCTAAACATAGCAAAACAAATGCCCGAACCGATCGCAATCAGGTTGCCGTAAATGTTGCCAAGTTCAAGTCTGCCGAAAAAGAATAAAACCATACCGCCGATGCAAATTGCAATAGTGATTACATTCTTCTTATCAAACTTGGTTTTCATAACGATGGGTTCAAGTATGACAAGATAAATAGGCGCTGTGAACTGAAGAAATATGGCGTTTGCGGCGGTCGTCATTTTTGTGGCGACAACAAAGAGTATCAATATCCCCGCGTAAAATATTGCGCTCATGTTTGTTACGAAATCAAATGTAAGCCTCACTTTCGGTTTTCTGAAACGTGAGATTACAAATACTGTTATTGCAGCAACAAACGAGCGGAAGAACGAAATTTGGAAAGCAGATATTGTAAGATATTTGATGAAAAAGCCACTGGTGCTCCACAGGAACGCGGTGAACGATAAATAAATTAAGCCTCTTCTATGTAACGGAATTTTAGTATTCATTTTATAAATCATCCGATTATGTTTAACTTTCGGATGATGTGTATGATTAGCTTTTGTTTTTTATTCATCCGATGATGTTGGAATCAT
>CAZMRG010000003.1:17445-24468 GCA_964568655.1 uncultured Ignavibacteriales bacterium
GATGATGCGTTATTGTTTTAATTCATCCGATGACGCTGGAGTCATCGGATGATGAGTTATACTTGTTTTATTCACCCATGAATATAACAAATATCACTTATATGAAATGTTTTTGCAATGTAATATCTGTTTTACTTCTCGTTTATCATAATTATATTCGCTTTAATGGAAACTTGTAAAAATTGCGGGGCAGAATTAACCGGAAAGTACTGTTCGAATTGCGGGCAGGAGAACCTTACCGGGAGGCTGAGTGTGGGGCATCTTTTTAAGGATGCGACTCACGGGATACTTCACTGGGAATCATCTATTCTAAAAACGTTTAAAGAGCTCATATTACGTCCGGGTAAGTTTATCCGAGTTTATATTGATGGCAAACGTAAATCTTTTGTAAAACCGTTTTCATATTTTATTTTTATCCAGACTGCTTATGCGCTTGCATTCCATTGGTTTAGTGAAAAATATTTTGCTTTTGTCGGCGGTTCCATCACTGTAAACGGCGAGATAACTGAATCGCAGGCTGCAAAAATTGAAGCAATTAAGCATACTGTAACCTCAAACATAACATATTTTAATTATGCATTCCCATTAATATTAGCTGTGTTTTGGCTTTTATTCCTGAAGAAGAAAACGGGAATTAATTATGCCGAGAGCCTTGTATCAGGGCTTTACCTGATAGGCACGACGCTCTTCTTCGGCATTATACTGATGCTGCTTTCAAACTTTTCGTCTCAAATTTGGGAAATAAGATTCGGAGTTAACTATATTTATATAATCGTGGCATATATTCAATATTCCGGATATAAATTATTTAAGGGAATTATCAGGGGTCTTATACTTACTTTACTTTCTTATATAGTTTATGTAATATTGGTTTCCGGAGTAACAATTTTCTATCTTACTATCATAAAAGGTATCAAACTCTAGTTTTTCTTTCCAACTACATCAACAACCAGCGGTGAAAAGAAAACTGACTCGGGATTATTTAAGTGTTCCAGCCAGTCTTTAAGCGCCGCATCGCCGTCTTTCTTTGACATCAGTCCTTTTTCGACCATGACAGGAACATGATAAGTTAAAAATCTGTGATGCCATTCAAATATTCCTGAAGCAGGGCCGCCGGCAATACAGTTTGGATGAAATTCAACAAGCTCTATTCCATGCTTTTTGTAAATAGCCGGGATTCGCGGAGCAATACACAGATCGCCGCCTTCGGATTTCCAGAACTCCATTGCTGCAGGGGAGACCTTTCGGTAACGCTCAGTTTTCGGATAAAGAAATAACCTGTCTAATGCGTAATCCTCGATTGCGATCACTCCGCCCGGCTTAAGCGATTTAGCAAGTTTGGCGACAAACAAATCAGGGTCTGGCACAAATCCAATAACCCATCTTGAATATATCAGATCATAATAATTCTCCGGAAGCTCGGCGTTTTCGGCTGTTCCGTTCATGAATTTCACATTGCCGCGGCCGTGTTTTTCACATTCAGATCTGAAATAATTTAAATACATTTCAGATGGTTCCAGAGCTGTTACTTCTCCGCCGGTTCCAACGCGTTCAAGTAAGTCCAATGAAACAAATCCGGGACCCGAGCCTGCATCAAGGGCTTTCCATCCTTTTTGAATATTAATTCTGTCAAAGAGCGCGTCTGAAACGCCCTTCCAAACCCTATGCTGGAAGCCAAGCCTGTCAAGCTCAAATTCATTTACTCCCAGAATGTAATCTTTGTTTTTATCGTCAGACATAATAATTATTAAAATTTAAAATCAATGAATACAAAGATATGCCTCAGTCAAATCTAATGCCACCGAAAAATGAACAGTGAACTGTTAGAGTGTATAGAGCGCATAGAGTGAGTAGAGTGCGTAGAGTAAATAGGGTGTCCATCGCCTCCACTCGGGATTAATGTAAAGCGTTATTGAAAATCCGGAATTCAGATTATAAATTGCAGTTAACTAAAAATCATATCCGTAATATTTGTTCCGGTACCATTGCAGGTATTTTTGCGGTGAGTCAAAATCTTGGCCGCTGAATTCTATAAGATAATCTTTTGCCCTCGCTTTTTCATCGGGATACCCAAACCAAAGACAAGTTATTGAGTTGAAGAATTTAATATGCGTTAATCCTTGCGGCCATCTCTGGTTGTTCCAGTTCAATGTATCGAATGGCAAAATCTGATCCTCCATCAAACCAAATTCCTGAAAATAACTTAACACAAAATCTTTATTGTCCCGATACCTTAATAGCATATAAGAGAATACTCTTCCCAAATTACTAATACTATCAATATTATAACGATCAATATTTTGAGAGAGCCAAATTGAATACTCATCAAACTTTGTAAAATGAAGACCGAAATAAAAGTCTGTTAGCTGATTATTTAACAACTGCATAACGCGCCTATCACCTATTGTATGGAGCATATCCAGGTTTTTCAACATTATTTCGGATAAATTCATACATAACATTTTACCTAAAGGATGAGGCAGGCAAAACTTAAATAAAGGTCTGTAAATAACCCCGTCAAATCGCAATTCAAATGTATCTCTTGGCCAAATATCAGTTGATTTTATAAAAAAATCCGTATTAATATCCTGATAGATAAATCTATCCCCTAACATTTGGCGTGTAGCGGTTTGATTGACAGTGAATAGGTTATTATCGCCGAAATAATTTTTTAAATAATGCGCAAGGAAGTAGCCGCAAACGCTATCTTTGACATTCCGCACATCCTTTTTAACAAAGCCGTTTTGCAAATGTCCGTTTCCATAAAAGATTAGGATCTCTTCTTTTGGATTTTCGTTCATATATTGAAGGATACTTACAGACAGATTTGTATCTCTTTTACTAATAAACCATCTGTCAATTTGTTCTTCGCTCATCTTGTCAAAAAATTCGTTTGCATCTACTTCAAATCCTTTTAGCTTAAATGAAATATTACTTTCAAATTTACTGTTAATGCTGTCGACGCTAAGAGAGAACTTCCTGAGGTCATCGTAAAACTCAATATTCTCGATACTTCGCGACATTCCGGTACTTAGTAATAGAGTATCCATGTTCCCGTCTGAAATGTATCTTTCAATAGCTAAGGCATCACGCTCAGACATTTCAAGTATCAAGGTAAGGGGACAATCATACTTTTTTAGTTCAACAGTCGAATTCAACCATTTACGCAGAACTTTGACAGGGGTGATTAATGAAAAAGAGGCGTTATGCACAAAATCCCCAAGCATTACAGCCCGTTTATTGTGCAGTTCATATGCAATTAAGCTATCGGGGTTCCTGTTGAATTTATCAAATTTAATTTGACTCTGAGCCTGTAATGAAAACAGCAGACCAGCTAAGATAATTATATGAAACGGTCTCATATTTTATTTTTCAAGAAGATTTATTTTATCAAAACCATTTTCATCACTTCTGTAAAATCGCCTGCGGTTATTCTGTAAAAATAAACGCCGCTGGCGTAAGCGCTTCCGTCCCATTCAATGTGATACATTCCTGCGTTTTGTTTGCTGTTTACCAGAGTGATAACTTCTCTGCCGAGAATATCATATACTACCAGTTTAACATCCGATGACTTAGCAATTTGATAGTTTATGATTGTCTTAGGATTGAACGGATTCGGGTAGTTTTGGCTCAGAGTAAATTTCAACGGCGTTTGAGAATAATTCTTAATACCTATTGGAATCTCAGAAAAACAATTTGCATAGCTGTTACGGACCTCCGCGGCATTTTGCTTTAAAACAGTGACGCTGTTTAAATTACTTGTCCCCCTTGCAATAACCTGCGCTACTACAATTGTTTGTGAGTCGCCCGGGTTCATAGTAAGCGGCCCGACAGAAATTAAAAAACGCTGGTCATCGGGGCCTTGTTCTACCCACCCCAGGTTAGATTCGGGGTCGCCGCTGTACAAAAATTTTGATGGCAGCCCTGTAATAGGATTTATTATAGGGTTACCATCTCTGTCATAACCGGTCATGTAATGAAAATGAGCGCTGTAGTCATAAGGGTCCTGCATCCCCTGGTAATTATTAAATACTTTCATTCCTAAGCGCTTGTAGCCGGTTCTTATTGTTTTTGTTTTTCCGTTGCATACATAATCGGTATCGCTATTGCTGCCGGTATATACTGAAGGCCCTTTCAACAAAATAAAAGAAACTGCGGGGGCTGCATTGCCATAAGCTGAGTCCCAGCCTTCTCCGTTATAGGTATAACCCATTTGTAAAACGGTATCGCAGCCTGTCAGGTCATTTCGTGAATCTCCAAGGTCATCGTCGGTCCATATAGTTAAATAAGCGTTATTCCACGTATTTAAATTTTTGTTAATAATAGTGAATTGATCAATAATGACATTATCGAACAGGGTAGTTGAATTAAATGAATAATCCAGTTCTTTTACGTCGGCGTTTAGAGCAGGTGTATACTCGCCGGGGCTGCCATGCCTGTAAAAATAACTGTCAGTATAAGCGCGAAACATAGTCTGAACTCCAAAATCAAGCGGTTTCCAGGAGCCGGAAGATACGTCGAAGTAAACCGGCGCACCCTGGTCAGAATTTCCAAGCAAAGCATTGGGCCATTGCGAACGGTTCGAATCATTTACACCGTAATTCAACGTATATGTGCGGTATACAGGATCATTGCTTCCGTGCGGAACGCGATTATTATCAGTATAACCCGGAAGAAAATTACTTCCATATTCCGATACTGATACAATAGTGTCGCCGCCAATTTCTGCGCCTATCCATAATCCGGATTTAAATCTTGCATGATGACCCTGGCCCTTAGGCCATTCAAATCCCGCGCTAAGGTTATCATCACTGCAGTTTATATTGCCGTCATTTCTGAAACCCGAATTTATTGCATTGGCGTTAAGATATGACATAGATAGAACATAATTATCGGTTGAAGTGTGCATGATCGTACCGTTATCTCCAACCATCCATCCTGTATTATCATCAATAAAAATAACAGAGCGAAGATTATTATTAGTGTTCAAAGTCTGCTGTATCCAGTTTATTCCTGAATTTGTTGATTTCAAAAGCAATCCGCCGTTACCTGCTATATAATCAAACAAATGGGAATCCATTGAATTCAGGTTTGCGGTTACGCCGGAATTTACTGCAGACCAGCTTGATCCGTTGTATGACTTATAAAGATAACCGTTATCGCCCGCGGTCCAGATGGTAAACCCGTCATTTCCATTGTTCAAAGCGTTTAAACCGTAACTTGTGCCGGGATGAGATTGCTGCCACGTAAAGCCGGCATCGTGAGTTTCAAGAATCATCCCATTTGCGCCGGATATAATCATATAAGTTGAGTCTCTGAACAAAAAGGAATAAAGATTGTTATTTGTGCCGCTCGGGCTTTGCAGCCACGTGCCCCCTCCATCGGTACAATAAAGTATCTTACCCGAATCGCCTACTACCCACGGCAATAATCCTGAAAAATAATCATTATAACAATAAACAGAGTTAAGATTTGAGGTTACACCGGAGGGTAAAGCAACCCATGTTTGCCCGCCGGTTTGTGTTTCCAAAATTGTGCCGTGATCTCCTACAGCAAAACCAGTGTACTGATCGACAAAGTAAATTGAGCGTAAATTGTGAGTCGTGTTGCTGGATTGTATAACCCAGTTTGAACCTAAGTTCGTTGATCTTAGTATTATGCCGTTATCGCCCGCAATCCATAAATATTGCGGATAATATAAAGCCGAATTAATACAGTTAAGCTTATTTGTTGTGCCGCTGGGCTGCTGATACCATCCGTTTTGGGAATAAAGACTTGACGACAATACAAGCGTAACAAGAAATGTCAAAGATAAATTTTTCATTTTGATAAGAAGTTAAAATGTATAAATAATAAAAATATAACAGTTGATTTTATAAACCCAAATTCATTTGATTATTTTTTTCGATAAATATAATTCTGTTTCTCAATCTGTATTTTTTGTTTTTCAGGACCAATATTAAGAGAAGGCGTCATACACGGCAAATATGAACTGTTTCCGTTATACATTATCCATATTGTCTGGTCTAGTCCGTCAACGAACATGTCGCCGTTAAAATCAGCGTCAAGATATCCGTCAAACCCGTTCTGATTGATCCATATTGTCTGGTCCAACCCATCGATAAATTCATCCCTGTTTGCATCTCCCGGTATCAAACCCCATCTTACCGGGGAATTTGATACTTTTATCATATTAAATCCGAAAGCTTTAGATGAATCAGTAGTTAGATCATAGCTTACATTGGAACCGCGAATTATATTCTGCCGGTACATGCTCGCCACCGGCAAGTGATTTCTTTGATAAACGTATAAATAATAATTTCCGGTTGGCGCATTCGAAAAGCTTAATGAAGTTGTAAACGTTATCGAATCCAAAACAACCTTGTTGGAATCTAATCTCAGGCATGTTGCAGAGTCGACAAGATATACCCTGATAGTATCTCTCATTCTTAATGCGCCGCATAATGGATCATAAAATCCACCAGGAATTACTTTTAGAGTGACCGTAGCGGGAGGCGGGGGAGCGGTAGTGAATTTCTGCCAGAAGCTGAAAGCGCCCCATCCAATCTGATTCTTTGCTTTTACCCTCCAGTAATAACTAGTTGAATAATTAAAGCCGCCCTGAGTTTTGATGGTATCAGTAAGCAATGAATCGCGGATTATGCCTGCCAGCGATACCGAATCGGTTGTCAATTCAAACCAATAATTTGATATGGACTGCGAATTAAATTTACCATGTAAATTCAGGGTTTTGTTCAGCGTTTGATCAAACGCTCTTGACCACATGAAATTGATTGTAGTCGGCTGGTTTACTGCGCAGTTTGCCGGAACAAATATACCAGTTATCTGCGTTGGAACGCCAAGCGTCTTGAATTTGAACGCAGAAGAAAATGCGCTTGTGCCGCCTGCATTCTTTGCGCTGACCCGCCACCAGTAATAGGTAAGCGGGTTGAGTCCGGAAACTGCCCGTGTGGAGTCAGTTAAAGTGGAATCGTTGACAACAATAGTATTAAATAAACTATC
>CAZMRG010000003.1:24568-57442 GCA_964568655.1 uncultured Ignavibacteriales bacterium
GTGTGGAGTCAGTTAAAGTGGAATCGTTGACAACAATAGTATTAAATAAACTATCTGTTGAAAGCTGAATTCTGTAAGTTGCCGCATTGGCAGACCTGGACCACGCCAACATCAGCGTAGTTAAATTACCTACTGAATTATTTGGAGGCGTTACAAGCGACGGAGCCGAAGGAGCTGCCATGATTGTCGTAAATTTAAATGCTGTAGAATACGCGCTGGCGCCTCCGACATTCTTTGCATTAACTCTCCACCAATAGTTAGTGAGATTAGATAAACCGGAAACGATTCGTGTGGAATCGGTTATAGTTGAATCGTTGATAATAAGTGAATTAAAAAGACTATCCGAAGAAAGCTGGACCCTGTAAGAAATTGCAGTTGGAGTTTTGTTCCATATCAGAGTTGACAAGACAGGAACGCCTGTTGAATTATTAGCCGGCGAAAGCAGAACCGGAGCCGAAGGCGCTGCAATAATTGTTGTGAACTTGAATGCTGATGAATACGCGCTTATACCGCCAACATTCTTTGCGTTAACTCTCCACCAATAGTTAGCGAGATTAGATAAACCGGAAACGATTCGTGTGGAATCAGTTATAGTTGAATCGTTGATAATAAGTGAATTAAAAAGACTATCCGAAGAAAGCTGGACCCTGTAAGAAATTGCAGTTGGAGTTTTGTTCCATATCAGAGTTGACAAGACAGGAACGCCTGTTGAATTATTAGCCGGTGAAAGCAGAGCCGGAGCCGAAGGAGCCGCAATAATTGTTGTGAACTTAGACGCAGCTGAATAAGAACCTGTGCCGCCTACATTTTTTGCGTTAACTCTCCACCAATAGTTTGTGCTGTTGCTTAAACCCGTGACCGTCCTTATTGAGTCCGCGAGAGTTGAGTCATTAATAACTAAAGCGCCAAACAGAGAATCAGTCGCTAACTGGATGCGATATGTATTTGCATACTGGGGCTTATTCCAAACTAAATTCAGAGAAATAGGAATATCCGATGAATTATTTGCCGGCGAAAACAGCGCCGGAGCTGTTGGAATTGGAACAATCGTTGTAAACTTCCAGGCATCGCTGAAACTTCCCCATCCTGCCAGACTTTTAGCCCTTACTTTCCAATAATAATCCGTTATTGGCGACAAGTTAGATAAAGATCTGCTTGTATCTGTGAGCGCTGAATCATTCAATATTACATTTGTGAATGCCGAATCAGTGGCTAGCAAAACGTCATACCCTGAGCCGAAGCGCGGCTTTGCCCATTGTAAATTAAGGTTAAAAGGCATGCTTATTGAGTTGTTAGCGGGATTAACTAATAACGGGGCGTTCGGTTTTATTAATTCTGAAAGATCACGCCTGTAAACTGATGAATTTGTTCCTGCAAAAATGTAATCATTTATGAATGCAAACGCCCTGGTAGTTAAATATGAAAACCCCTGGCTAACCTGCACCCAGTTCCCTCCGTTATTTGTGGTCTGGAAAATAGAGTAAGCTGTGCCTACAAATGCGCTTGTTCCAAAATTCGCGAGACTATATATGTATAGATTATAACCTGTAATGCCGTTGTTCACTGCAGTCCAATTTGCGCCATTATTGGTGGTCATGTATATTCCGTTGGTATTATCGCCTGCATAAATATTTGTTCCTGTCGCTAAAAGCGTCTTAATACCGGCATTTCCGGGTACGCCGTTGTTAACAGAAATCCAGCTAGCGCCATTATTAGTAGATTTGTATACTCCTCCTCCTGAACCGGCAGCAGGGCCATTGCCTGAAAAAAGATTTGTTCCTGATAAGGCAAGAGTATTAACGTAAACGCTTCCAATACCATTATTAATTGCAGTCCAGTTTGCGCCGTTATTTGTTGATAAATAAGCGCCGCCTCCATATGTCCCTGCAAAAATGTTAGAACCGGAAATTAATAATGCCTGTACATATGAACAGGTCATTCCGTTTGAAGCAGCGGACCAATTTCCGCCGTTATCAGTTGATATAAAAACCTTGTCGCTCCCGGCAAATAAATTGGTTCCATCTGTAGACAGCGCATAAATATATTGAGCGGTTAACCCGTTATTTACTGCAGTCCAGTTTGAGCCTAAATTAGTAGACCTATATACTCCTGAATTGGTACCGGCATATAAATCGTTTCCCTTTACGGCAAAGCTTAAAACTGTTCCAAGCCCCGGCATTTGCACCCACTGCGCCTGGCAATTATTAGTAATAAAAGCTAAATATAAAAACAGAATAAATGATAAAGGGCTTAGTATGTGTTTCATTTTTTTGCATTTAAATTAGTCTATCCAATAGTTCATTTTTTATTCAAGCTAAATCGGATCCCGCCCTCCTCGAGGACAAGTTTCGGGCAGCCCAGGAGATAGGGCTGACCGAAACTTGCTGCTTAATTAATCCCGCCTTGCGGGATTTCAAAGACAGTCCTGACGGACTACTTTATCAATATTCCCGCCTTAACGGTACTGCAATTAAGTAACTATCGTTACTTAATCAGCAGCATTTTTTTTGTTTCAGTATAATTTTCAGTTTGTAATCTATAAAAATAAACGCCGCTTGAATAGTTTGATGCATTCCAGTCAGTTTCATATGTCCCGGGCATTAATTGTTCATTAACAAGCGTTGAAACTTCGCGTCCCGTTATGTCAAATACTGTTATCTTCACGAATGAAGTTCTTGGAATATTAAATTTAATCTTTGTTGCGGGATTGAACGGATTGGGGTAATTTTGTTCTAAAGAATATGATTCCGGAACTATTTGAGATATTTGTTTTATTCCAATAACTTCAGAACCATTGCGCCTCCAAACAGATTGTAAATATGTTCCCACAAAAATATAGTTAGCGGTGATTGAAACCGGGAATGCTGAAGGGCTGCTGAAACCCTCATTTTTTTGAAACCACGTTACGCCGCTATTGGTTGAAACATACAAGCCTCCGGTTGTAGCTCCTGCAATCAGATTACTGCCGCTTATAGTAAGCGAATAAATATATGAAGTATTAAGTGATGTTGGATTCCAGCTGACGCCATTATTCGTGGATACGTAAACTCCGGTATCTGAACCTGCGAAAATGCTGGTTCCCATTATAGCCAGTGAGTGAACTGTCCGGTTATTAAGCGATGTATGACTCCATGTAGAGCCGTTATCTGTGGAAAGGTATACCCCGTCGCTGCTCCGGCAGGTAAAAAGATTATTATTCAGTTTTGCAAAACAATAAACTGATTGACCGCTCAGACCGCTATACGTCCAGTTTGTTCCGCCGTTAGTTGAGTGAAAAGCGCCGCTGCTCGCTGAAAAAAGGGATGACCCGGCAAAAATATCGTTTCCAAAAACCGCAAGGCTAAGAATATCATGCCCCATTAAAGATGTTTTGGACCACGTTCCGCCATTATCGGTAGATAGCCAGAGGCAGCTATCTGCTCCTGCGAAGAGTTTGTTTCCGGAAACAAGTAGGCAATCGACGTCTTTAGAGCCATATAAAGTCAGTGAGGTGTGAATCCAGTTTGCGCCATTATCTGCCGAAACATAGACGCCCGCGCCATTTGTTAACCCTGCAAAAATATTATTGCCAATGACCGCCAGTGAAGTAACGGTTTTAGTAGTTCCCATGCCGTTTGGCATTTGTACCCACTGAGAGTAAGAGATGTTTATGGATATAACTAAAATTGTAAATGCTATTATTTTTTTCATATTATTTATGTTAGGTTTCAGTAATATTATTTTATTAAAACTAATTTCTTTGTATCAGTATAATTTTCAGTTTGTAATCTATAAAAATACACTCCGCTGGAATAGTTTGAGGCGTTCCAGTCAGTTTCATAAGTTCCTGGTTGTAATTGTTCATTAACAAGCGTAGCAACTTCGCGCCCGGTTACGTCAAATATTATCATCTTCACGAACGAAGTTTTTGGAATAGCAAATTTGATCTTAGTTTCAGGGTTAAACGGATTTGGATAATTTTGAGAAAGCGAAAAACTGACCGGTATCCTATCCGATATTTGTACAATTCCGATCATCTCGTTTAATGGTCTAGTATAAATTCCGTTTCCGCACCCGCAATATAAATTATTATTGATTATCAGCAGTGAATAAATATAAGCGCTTCCCAGCCCCTCGCTCTTAGTTGTCCAGTTTACACCGCCATCGTTAGATACTTTCAGCCCGTAACCTTCCGTTCCGGCAAATATGTTAGCGCCGGTAACTGCCTGCGTTACGACTGTCCCGTCATCGAAAGATGTAGCTGTCCATTGCGTTCCGAAATCAGTAGATAAAGTTATACCGCTGTTATAAGTTCCGGCATAAATGTTATTGCCGTTTGCTGAAACTGAGTATGTTCCAATATTAAGATCGCCGATCAAAGCCCAGCCTGCTCCGTTGTTATTTGAAAGAAACACTCCCCAGCCATTGACGCCGACTGCAGCCAGTACATTGTTTCCCGATGTGAACAAATAGTGCACTGTTTTATCCGTTATCGAACTTTGAGACCAGGTTGCGCCATTGTTTGCCGAAATATAAATGCCGGTATTGGAGGTTCCGGCAATGAAATTTCCTCCGCATTGCGTTATCGTTTCTACATCGTCTGAATTCAGATTAGACTGGGTCCAATTCGTTCCGTTGTTCGTAGAATAATATGCTCCGTAAGTTCTTGTACCTGCTGTTACATAAGCGCCGTTTGCAGCCAGCGACATAATATTCCAGTTATTAAGCGGGGTTTGAACCCAATTCGTCCCGTTATTAGTGGTGTAATAAACGCCATTATAATATGTGCCTGCATAGAGCCCTCCCCGGGCTGTATGCAGTTGCAGTAACATCCTGCCCCGCTAACCCAATTCGTACCCATTGAGCATTGGCTAGGTTAACAGATAAAATCAGGATTGAAATTGTAAATATCTTTTTCATTTTCTTTGTTATTTTATCAAAACTAATTTCTTTGTTTCTGTGTAATTTTCTGTTTGCAATCTATAAAAATAAACTCCGCTTGAATAGTTTGAAGCATTCCACTCAATTTGATATGTACCCGCATCCTGATTTTTACTCACAAGCGTTGCTATTCTATTTCCAAGAATATCGTAAATATCCAGTTTCACATAAGCGCTAATTGGCAATTGATAATTGATAACTGTTGAAGGGTTAAACGGATTTGGATAATTTTGCCCAAGGCTAAATTTCTCCGGTGTGTTTCCGTTTTGAGTTATGCCTGTTGTGTTCTGGCAGAGCTGAACATTTACAATCGTGGTGGAGTCGTTTGCCGCATGTACATTACTTACTGTCTTGCTGTAATAACCAGGAGCTGAGAAAGTTAGCGAGTAATTCCCCTGGATTATCATCCTGTAATATTTTCCGAACAGGCTATCCGAATAAACCTCTGAACTGTCTGCGTCAAATCCGGAAATAAATATTTTTGATTTAAGCGGAGCTCCCGTGAGTGAATCGGTTACTGTGCCTCTGATGCCGTAAAATGCAGCCTGCATGTAATTAAGAAATGACCTGTAGTTGTAATCCCAGTGTGCGGGAAGCTGAGCGGGAGGAAGTAGCTTCGTAATTGATATTTCAATTGTACACTCGCGGCCGTGTCTGTAGTAGCACATGTAATCCTGCCTTGAACCGCGTACGTAATACCAAGCGTAACCGTTGGTAATACCGTTGTTCTCCTCGGTCATATACCCCGCAACAGCATGCGCGTGAACCGTATCGGCATACTGTCTTGAAACTCTTATCCACCAGCTGTCATCGGTGCAAAATCTTGACCAGCTATCCCATGGATAGTTCACAACCTCTGAGCCGCCGTGAAAATTCACAGAGAGTGAAAAATAATTTGAAGTGGCCACATTCATAAATTCCTGCGTTTCGGGCTGTATAGGATTTGTATTTGGGCCGTCAACTCCGGGGTAATTCCTGTTCAGGTCATAACCGTTAGCGTTGTATCTCACAGCGCCGTTAACGGTGTTGTTGCCGCCGTGATAAGTGCCATCCGGATTTGCCAGCGGATTTATCCATATCTCAAGGTTATTCATAATACTTGTTGCCTTCGGGTCTGTTCCAAAATTTGTCAGAAGGTAATCTATCAATCTCAAATTCAGCACATACCCGGTAACTTCATCGCCGTGCATAGAAGAAGTGAACATAACTTTCGGTTTACCTTCTGCTGTGCCGACATTATTTTTCAGTTTTGCAAATAACAATGAACGTCCCTGGACGGTTTGCCCGATATTAACTATTTGGCAAAGATTAGGATAAGATGAAGCAAACTGGTTCATCATGGTAACGTACGCATCATAAGTGGGATAAGCATCCCAGTCCAGTACGCCCTGCGGGCTGTCGCTCATTTTTACATCAAACTTTGCGTCCCCCGGATGCTGCAGAACGTAATATGGGATATTCAGTTTTAGAAAGCCTTCGAATTCATTTTTATTTGCGTAAGCAAATACTTCGCGGTCAGTAACTTTGTCTATTGATATTATCAGCGATAATGAATTTATCTGTTCTTTATCATATATAGAAAACTCAAAATACACTTCCCCTTTTTTATCTAAATATTCTTCTGCCATCTTTTTATTGCAGAAATTATCCTGTGAAAAGACTGATGAGGGGATTAAAATTGCTGTTAAAATTGAAATTATTAATACAGTAAGCTTGTTCATAAGTTGTTCGTGAAAAATTATATAAATACCTGATTTACCATTAGTAAAATAGTATGTTAGCCTGTACATATCCTATGATTTCTATCATGTCAAAAACTGCTAAATATCATGCCAAAACGGCGAAAATATAAAAAAAAGGCAGGTTTCAAAAACCTGCCAAATAGCAAAACGATGATAAATTTGCCTATTTCAAAAGAACAATCTTTTTTGTATCGCTGTAATTATCAGTAGTCATTCTGACAAAATAAATGCCGGATGCAAAGTTAGAACCATCCCATTTAGTCTCATATATCCCTGCCGAAACATTTCCATTGAACAATTCTCCAACAGTTCTTCCAATAATATCCGTAACAATAATTTTAACATTAGTTTTCACTGGAATATCAAACTTAATATTCGTTGATGGATTAAACGGATTGGGATAATTTTGTTCAAGCCTGAACTTAGCGGGTACCTCAGAACTTATATTTTGAATTCCAATAGGATTTGTAATTCTTGAAATTCCGCCGTTGCTCCTGACAGCCCATGCATAATACGAGCCCCGCGCCATGTGATTGTATGTACCTGCGGGAGCTGTGTACTGAAGGGCATAAGTTAATCCGCCATCAGTGGAGGAATAGATAGATGTGCCTCTGCAGTAATATACATATGGCGTTACTCCAAATATACCGGTTATGTTGCCTGTTCCCGGTACGGTGTATGCAAACCATGTATTGCCGCTGTCGTTTGTAGCCAGCATTGAAGCGCCGCCGGTAAATCCATTAACACCCTCGCCCATTTTGATCACATCCACAGATATCAGCCCTGTTGTTGTTTCAACGCTATATGAGGTTCCTCCGCTCACTCTATATATTCTCGTATTATTAGTTCCAAACCAGAAATAATCCGTTCCGGAAGGATATCTGTAATATGCATAAGAATTATTAAATCCCCCTTCGGAGCCGGCCTGAGGAATATAAGCTAAACCGGTCGAATCAAAAGTGCTGCCGTTATTTGTACTTTTCCAAAAAGACCACCTTCCTCCTACCGGATCGCCTAAGAGAAATATGCCCTGAGAGGCGCTTTGTACCTGGGCAATAACGTCGATAAATCCGCCTGTCTGCGTAAATACCTGCGTCCAATTGGCGCCGCCATCTGTAGTTTTATATACGAAGGTATTTGCAGCGCTTCCCGAAACAAGCGCGGTATTAGCATCTATTGCGGTTATTACGTAAAGATCGGGGGCTCCCGTAATCGTGCTTAAGTTCCAGTTTACGCCCGCATTGGTGGTTCTCAGAACTTTTCCGCCGGCTCCGCAAACCCATACATTGTTTTCATCAAACGCTGATACGGAGTATAATGTTGTCGTAACGCCGGATGTTTGTTCGGTCCATTGTGAATAACAGGTTATTGCAGATGAGAATATGAATAACGTGAGAATGAGTTTTTTCAATAGTTAATCTCCTTACTTCCGCCGTTTAAAAGACAGAAATTAATTGAAATAAATTTCAGAAAGCATTAGCGCTTTCCGGCTTAATGGGAAGGAACGAAAAACAGTTTCTCAAGAGATGCAATATACAAAATCAAAAAGGTAATTTCCTATGATGGAAGGCGCTTAAAGTATTGATAATTTATCAGAGTACAAAATGAAATTAATCAATTAATATCCTGATAGCGCCTAAATCAAAATCCTAAAACTCTGCGCTAACTCCTATTGAAGGTAGTATGCCAAGATTTCTGTCTTCAACAATTTGCCTGTTGAACTGGTCCCAGCGGTATTGGTAGAGGTTTTTCTTATTATAAATGTTTTCTATATCTATGTATGTGGTCAGCGTCCATTTCTTAAAGAACCATCTTTTTTCAGCGCGTACATCAAGCCTGTCATATTCAGGAAGCCTGGCGGAATTATATTGCGTATAGTCTATGCTTCCGTCATTTGGATTTATATGCGTATAAGGCCTGCCGCCTGCAATCCGGAACTTTGCGCTGAATTCCCACGTCGTACCGAGTTTATAACCGCCGTTGATATTAAGCACATACCTGTTATCCCAGTCCGAGCGCCTTTCGATCCCGTCATAAGCTTTGTATTTAACGTCGCTGTACGAAAAGCTTACCGCGCCATATAGATCTTTCGTCAGAGTTTTCTGCAGGTATATTTCAAACCCCTTAGCGTTGCCGGCGCCTGCGCTTTGAAGCGGTTCGAGTCCGAATGAGTTTTCAGTTTCAAATCCGGCGTTATCCGCAAGGATCAAATATGGCCTTACCGTGCTGACCGGATAATCGCTGTATTTTTTATAGTATCCTTCAACGGTAAGCTTAGCGCTTTGGTCAAAAAGATATTCTATCCCTGCAATGTAATGGTCTGCCCTTATATCGGTAAGATTATTATTTGAGGGATTTCCGATTATCCAGATATATGACGGCGACTGGTAGAATATACCGTAAGAGAGATTCAGCGAGATCTTCGGCGTAATTGTTATTGCAAGGCTCGCACGCGGAGAAATATAATTCTTTTTTTGAATGAGGTCAAAATAATCAGTTCGCGCGCCCGCAGTCAGTTTGAACCGTTTCATGAAATCATATATCAGCTCCGCGTATCCGAATGCTTTGAATGTTCTGCTGTTATTAAGTATTGTAATTGCGGGAACAACTATTCTTTGGCCGGTATTTGGGTCGGTTTCAAAAAGCGTATCGGCATTTTTTTGGATGTTATAATCCAGCTTAATTGTCTGCGCGCCGGTTCCTGCGCTTAGCTGCAGCGCCGGGGCAAGTTTAACAAAGTACTCGGCTTTAAGCTGAATGTCGCTCTCCTTTGACTCATCGTTAAATGTAGTGACAAAACTGGAATCACGTTTCAAAAAAGTGTAGTTTGTGTAATTTCTTGAAAGCGTAACCATCGAATACGAGTTCTTTGATAATAATGATTTCCAGGAGAATCCCGAAGAATAGCTCTTTTGTACATCTGTTAAAATTCTTTCGTTATCCTGTACGTTCTGGGTCGTATTATTGTTGAACTTAACGTTATCAAGCGCGCCGAAAGCGGAGAACTCCAGAAAATTCCCGGCCCCTATCTGGTAATTTACTTTACCTTCAAAATCTGTATACTCCGGCACAAAAGAAAATCCCGCGGCATTAAAGAAGATGTCTAAGTAGCTTCTTCTTGCCGAAAACATCCAGGAGCTTTTATTCTGCTTCGATATGGGCCCTTCAAAATTTGCGCCAAAGCCTGTACCGCTTAAGTTCACTTTTCCATAGAAATGGTTTGTATTGCCGTCCCTTTGTTTTATTTCCACGACGGATGAAAGCTTATCCCCATAACGCGCGCTGAATCCGCCTGTGAGAAAACTTACTTCCTGGACAAGGTCCAGATTCAATATGCTTACAGGGCCTCCTGTAGCGCCCTGAGCGCCAAAATGATTTATATTATTTACTAAAAAACCGTCTACAACGAAAAGATTTTCGGAAGGGGAACCGCCTCTTACAATCAGGTCGTTCCTGCCGTCAGAGGAAAGCGATACGCCCGGGAGGTTTTGAATTACCCTGCCAATATCTTCCAGCCCGCCCGGGAATCTTCTTATCTCCTCAAAAGAAAGGCTTTTATACGATGTTGTTACATCGCTAGGTTTCTGGAAACGCGACGACTCAACTGTAACTTCTTCCGTTGTTACGCCCTGAAGCTCTACGGAAAACTCATTGATCTTATCGGAATAAACCACTACGTTTCCCTGTGTAAAAGTTTTATATGAAGCCGAAGTGAATTCAACTTCATATGTGCCGACGGGTACGTTTTGGATCATAAACGAGCCATCATCTTTTGTTTTGGCGGTTAATTGAGCGCCCAGAATTTTTACGTTAATGTCTTTAAGCAGAACCTGCGTGTTTGCATCTGTTACAACGCCGGCTATTGAGCCCTTTTCCTGCGAAAACGCTGCACATCCATAAAAAAAAATAAATAAACATAGTAAAACGTATATCTTTTTCATGAAGGTTGTATTGGAAGAAAAGCCGGCGTTTTCATTTGGAATGTTCATCATAAATCCCGTATAAATACCGTTTAAAAAGATTTTTAAATCATAGAAAAAAGCTAATATTATAGCTATTTTACAAAGATAATGCAAAATCATTTATATAATGAATTGAACTTTTGGCTCTTTATAATCCACTCTGTTTTAAATGCGGCATGCCGGGCATTATGGCTTTGCGCCGCGGGGTTTATTGAGAACTGAAGTTTTGCTCAAAGCAGTCGATTTGTAAAGTAAGTTCTAATCCGCCGATAATAGGGCATTGTTTGTAATAGATAAGTGTTCTTTTATCTGTTATTTTCGAAGTTTATTACTGATTGAATTTTAACCGAATATTATTGGCTAAATCCGAAAAAATATTGCCGCAGAAACAGTATGAAGACGTTGAGTTCCTGAATGAACTCAGGCCGCCCAGCTTTGATGAATTTGTCGGGCAGGAAAAAATGAAGAACAATATTAATGTTTCTATTCAAAGCGCAAAAAAACGCAATGATTCGCTGGACCATGTATTGTTGACGGGCCCTCCCGGACTTGGAAAAACAACGCTAGCATACATTATTTCACATGAAATGGATTCGCGGATAATAACAACATCCGGACCTATAATGGAAAAACCCGGCGACCTGGCCGGGATGCTCACCAAGCTGCAGGCAAAAGATATTTTGTTCATAGATGAAATTCACCGCATACCAAAAGTTGTGGAAGAATATTTATATTCCGCTATGGAAGATTATAAGCTCGATATTATTATCGACCAGGGACCCGGCGCGAGAAGCGTGACGCTTCAGCTTGAAAAATTTACTCTGATCGGCTCAACAACAAGGGCGGGTTTGCTCAGCGCCCCTCTGCTCGATAGATTCGGAATGAGGTTCAGGCTGAATTATTATAACAGCGCCGAGCTCGAAAGTATAATTACACGTTCTGCCGGAATACTGAATATTAAAATTGATGAACAGGGAGCGCAGGTAATTGCGAAACGATCGCGCGGAACCCCAAGAATTGCAAACCGTTTGCTTAAGCTATGCCGCGATCTGGCTATTGTAAAAAACAAAGGCTCTATTACCAAACAGGTTGCAGACGAATGCCTGGATAATTATGATATAGACCACAGGGGGCTTGATGAACTTGATAAGAAAATTCTTTTGACCATTATTGATACTTATAACGGCGGTCCGGTTGGATTGAACGCCATAGCGGTATCGGTAGCTGAAGAACCCGGAACTATCGAAGAAGTTTACGAGCCGTTCCTTATCCAGGAAGGATTTATACGCCGCACTTCCCGCGGAAGAGAAGCATCCGACCTTGCTTATGAACATCTTGGACTCACCCGGAAAAAAGGGAAAGCTAAAACCGGCGAAGATGGCGGCTTGTTCGGGTGAAATGAATACAGAACCAAACGGGAAGTTATCGCCAGGGAAGATTGCAGGGAAAAAATTAACAAAAGAATTTTATTTACAGGGCGTTCTTACTGCAGCGAAGCAGCTAATCGGGAAAATTCTTGTCAGAAAGTGTAACTCAAAACTGCTGGCCGGCATCATAGTTGAAACGGAAGCTTACCAGGGCTCAAAAGACCCGGCTTCGCATGCATATAGAGGGAAAACCAAGCGGAATGAGGTGATGTTTGAAAGCGGCGGAGTTTGTTATGTTTATTTTACTTACGGGAATCATTTTTGCATGAATGTAGTAACCCAGCCGCAGGGAATAGCTAATGCAGTTCTGATAAGGGCTTTGGAACCGCTCGCGGGTCTTGATGAAATGAAAAAGAACAGGGGACTTGAAAATATTTACAATCTTACAAGCGGCCCGGGAAAGCTGACGGAGGCGCTTGGGATTGATAAGCGGCTAAACGGAGTCAGTCTGAGCGGCGATGAATTGTTTTTAGCGGAACCTGTGAAATTACCAAAGATTAGAATACTCAGGTCAAAAAGAATAGGAATTACTAAAAATCCGGATAAGCTTTGGCGTTTTTATGCGGCAGATAATCCGTATGTTTCAAGGGTGAATATTAAATCGATATTGAAGAGAATTGGAACAACATCAAGTGCAGATAAAAGATAATTTATAATAGAAAAAAAATGATACCTCACCCCGTCACTTCGTGACACCCCTCTCCATATGGAGAGGGGAAAGCGCACCGAAGGTGCGCTGGGGTGAGGTAGAAAAAAATAATAAATGATATTAGCAGAGAACTTAAGCAAAACATATCCGAACGATGTGAAGGCGCTTGATAGCGTATCTTTCAAAATTGAAAAGGGAGAGGTGTGCGGGTATCTTGGGGCCAACGGAGCAGGTAAAAGCACAACTATAAAAATTCTGACCGGAATGATAAGCGCCGATTCCGGTAGCGCTTTTGTCAACGGCTTTGACGTGTCACATTCACCCGATAAAGTGAAGAGGATTATCGGTTACGTGCCTGAATCAGGCGCCTTGTTTCTTTCTTTAACCCCGTGGGATTTTCTGGAATTCACAAGCAAGATATATGATGTTGATAAAAAAACTTATACGCGAAGAATTTACGAATTCATGGAGCTTTTTGACCTGAAAACCGAAGTAAAGACTCCAATGGCTAATTTCTCGAAAGGTATGCGGCAGAAAGTTTTGATAATAGCCTCGCTCATTCACAATCCTGATATCATATTCTGGGATGAGCCGCTCGGGGGAATAGATTATTCAGCCACAGAACTTGTGAAGAATCTTGTTAAAGATTTATCTTCGAACGGGAAAACATTTTTTTATTCAACTCACCTGCTTGATATAGTTGATAAAATATGCAACCGCGTAATTATTTTGAATTCCGGAAAGTTAGTGCAGGATGTAACCATAGATGCATTGCAGGAGAACGGAACAATTGAAAACCTGTTTAAATCATATATTGATACGGATGCCGCAAAAGAGAGATCTACCCGGATATCAAAAGACCTGTCATCTTAAAATTAGGACGGACTTGATTGAAAACTACGGTTTTATTAATAATTCTTTTAATGGCTTTTGAATACAACAGCTCATTCGGTCAGTCCGATTTTAACGACATACAGACATTTATCGATTCAACTATGAGAAGGAATTTTCTGTTCACAGATTTTGGCAATGACCTTCTATCGGCAAACCTCACATCTAAAGTCAACCTGAACGAGGATTACAAGAATATGAATTTCTTCCTCAAGAATTTTTATTCCTCATCGGTTACAAAGCTCAGCAGGAATTTCTTCCGCGACCTGGATAATGTAAAGACCGGGCTTGGGTATACTTTAAAAAACGGCGTAAATTTATCGGCAAATTACCTTGGCACATTTTATTCGGATGATAAAACTATCCAGCTTAACGGAACAACTTCAAATATGTTTTACACAAGCGCGCTGTATGATAAAACGCTTGGCGATGCGTCAATTTACTCGCTGGTCAATGCAGGTTATAAAATAGAGGACCAGTTTGGAGAACGAAACCGCGGGCCTTCGGTATCAGGCGAGTTTAATTTGTATAACCTCAATCTGAACGAATTCCTGCTGGATGGCCAGCTTAAGCTGGGACTGGAAAACCTGAATCCAAGAAAGAATGATTATGTTATTTCTCATTTGTATGTGGATAAGCTGTTTACAGATAACCTTGCTAAAAACGAGCTTGATGTAACTTATTCAAGGATACGCAAGGATTTCTATTTCCCGGCCGACGCTCTTACAATGACTCAATTCGGAGTGGCTAATAATATTGAAACCCGGACGGAGAATATCTTCAAGTTCTTCGACAGGTTTGATTATACTATTTCACCAAGAGTAAATTTTTACATGACCGTCGACCCGTACTACAGAAGCATCACGCTTGAGAATTATTATCTGCCAGTTACTACAAACGTGGCGCCAACCATTTATAATACCAACATCCAGGAATTTACGCTTGGCGGCGACGCGGCGTTACGGTTTAACCTGCCGAACCTTGATATGCAGCTCAAAGCATCGTATTCCGAGCGCGATGAACAGCACATTCTGATCGATGAAAACAGGCTAAACAGCAATTTTGTCAATTCAATTTCAGACCAGGAGGCGACTAAGAATAACCATTCAACCATTTTTAAACTGACAGGAGAAGCATATTACAACCTTTCAGTTTCGAACCGGCTGGAATTTGCAGGCAGCGCTTCAATATTTAAATATGACACGCCAAGCGACCAGAACTTTGACGACCGCGACGAGCTGAACTATCTGTTATACTTCGCACACAGGTATAATAATCTTAAAAACCTGATAATCACAACATCTGTCGATGTGAACTTATATCATACGGTCTATATACTTGCGCAGAAAAGCTCAAACAATAACTGGAACAGGGTGATTCGCCTTACTAGCCGCAGCGCTTTTACGCCGAGCGATTATTTCCGCAACATAGGCCTGTTCAGCGTGCTGGCAAACTATACTGTATATGATTTTGAAGATTTAATTTCAACGGTCAAAAGCTACTCGTTCAGGCAGCTGAATCTTAAAGATTCTTTGATAACGAATTTTACAAGAGAAGTGGGAACAGACTTTTACGGGGAAGTTAAGCTTTACGAAAGAGGCGAGCTTAACTGGAGGGCGTTTTCTATACGGCCCGTCAACTATTTTGAGGATAAAATTATTAACGGTGAATTATTCTACATTTTTAGCAAATTTATAACATGTTCAGCGGGATATCGCTTTTATGAGCAGCAAAGGTTCAATTATGTGAACGGGGACAGGGTTTTTGACACTTTTATCAAAACCTTCGGGCCGTTTGCTAAGCTGAAAATTAACTGGCGGGAAAACTCAAGAGTTGAAATACTTGGAAGCTATGATTACTACAGGTATGGCGATACGACTCCGCCCAGTTCAAACAGCAATCTGTATGTTAACGCAGTTTGGAATTTTTAATGTAATGGCATTTTGAAAACACTTGGAATAGAAATAAGTTCATCGCATCATAACATATCGAAGGTCGAAGCTTTCATGTTTATGGTTAATGAAGATTTCAGGCTGCCGCTTGAGAAATTCCAGAAGGTTATGATAGCTGTAACAGAGCTTGTTATTAATTGTATAGTCCACGGCAACAAAGAACAGGAACATAAAAAAGTAGCCGTCGCGGTTGAATATGATGATAAACAAATGATAATAAAGATCGCTGATGAAGGAAACGGATTCGATATTGACCGGCTTGCCGACCCCACGCTTCCTGAGAACCTGGAGAAAGTATCCGGCAGGGGTATCTTCATAGCAAAGTCTATGGTTGACGGTTTTACATACGACCAAAACGAAAAAGGCTCAGTGTTTACAATTCTGGTTAATAAGTAGACTTCTTAATTTCGCCGTTGTTGGTGTTATCACCAACAACGAAAGGGTATTTTCATTTTTCAAATATTCTATAGGGGCGTTCGAAAGAACCCCTTTTTTGTTGGAAGGATGCTTTACAACGAAATTATTTTTTTGGTAGTCTTTTTTTCAGCCAGCTTATCTGTCCGCGGTGATTAATTTCGTCTTCGCAAACATGAAACCAGTAAAACCAGTTATTCACCGTACATTTGAACATATCGTCATAAAATTCCTTCTTTAGCCAATCGTCATCTTTTTCCTGCAGTTGAACAAATGTTTTTTCTCTTACATCCGCCAGGAGCTCTTTATAATAATTAAAAGCATTACCCCTGATCTTCAGCGCTTCATCCCTGTTTTCAAGCAAGCCCTTTTGCCACAATGCTGATTCTTCGGCGTTAAAATTAATTCTGCCTTCAAATATTGCATTCTGATAAAGTTTATCAACGGCGGCTATATGGAATAAAAGCATCGCTATTGAGTTACTTTGTTTGTCATGCAGATAGTCAAGCTGCTCAACCGAAAGATTCTTCGCAGCGTCTAGAGTTGTTTTTCTTGCATACCTCATCATACTGACCAGCGAACTGATCGCGGGCGTAAACCCGTCAATATCCCCGATCACGCAGAGCCTTGTATCGTCAAAATTTAGCGCCATAAAAATTAAATATTGAGATTAATTAATCAACAAATATAAAACTGATTCATTCAATCTGCAATGTTGCAGTTCCGGCGACAAAAAAAGCCCATGATGATTGACAGGATTTTTATTCATCCGATGACGATTGAGTCATCGGATGAACATTCTTAAAGGGATTTAAAAAATGTCTCCTCCCCCTTACAAAGGGGGAGGCTGGGAGGGGGGCTAATCACGGCTCCTTCCCTGATTCCTGTCCCAAACTGTCCGCCGCGGCGGATTGGGACAGAGATAAGAACAAAAAAGCTCGTCAATAAATTGACATGCTTCTATTATATGGATTCCCGCCTGCCTGCTGCAGGCAGGCCTTCGCGGGAATGACAAATTAAAGTTAGCTCCGTAGGAGCGTCATATTTGTAGAAATTCCTGGAAATAGTTCTTAGCCCCGTCGGGGCGGCATATGAATTGTAAAATGGAAAAGCCCGCCAAATATATTGACGGGCTTTTATTATATGCATTCCCGCCTGCCTGCTGCAGGCAGGCCTTCGCGGGAATGACAAAAATCATAATTCCAGCTTATCCAGCACTTCCATAGTTTCTTTTACTGCCTTTGCTGATTCATGCAAAAGTTTCATTTCTTCTTCGTTTAGTTTCAGTTCAATTATACGCTCAATTCCGTTACCGCCAAGCACAACCGGCACGCCAAGATAAACGTCGCTTAATCCATACTGTCCTTCAAGCCATGCGCATACAGGGACAACCCTGTTTTGCCTTCTGATGACTGTTTCAACCATCTGCGCGGCAGCCGAACCCGGCGCGTACCAAGCCGATGTTCCAAGCAGGTTAACAATTTCGCCGCCGCCTTTTTTTGTACGCTCTATTATGGCGTTAAGCTTATCTGCATCGATCATTTCTGTGACAGGTATTCCGCCTACTGTTGTGTATCTCGGAAGCGGCACCATAGTATCGCCGTGGCCGCCCATTAGCATTGCCTGTATATCTTTGGTTGATACATTCAATGATTCCGCAAGGAACGCTTTATACCTACCTGTATCCAGAGTGCCCGCCATTCCAAAAACCCTGTTCGGCGGCAGCTTTGAATTCAGGAATGAACAGTATGTCATTACGTCAAGCGGATTTGAAACTACAATAATTATTGTATTGGGCGAATATTTTACAACGTTCTCGGTTACCGATTTTACTATTTTCGCGTTTGTTTGAATCAGGTCATCCCTGCTCATTCCCGGTTTTCTGGGTAGTCCCGATGTTATAACAACAACATCCGAGTTTGCCGTCTTACCATAATCGTTCGTTGTGCCTGTGACTCTCGTATCATACATGTTTATGGGAGATGTTTCCCAAATGTCAAGCGCTTTGCCTTCCGCAAAATTTTCTTTGATATCAAGTATAACAACTTCATTTGCAAGCTCATGGTGAGCTATAACTTCCGCGCATGTAGCGCCTACGTTCCCGGCGCCAATAACCGATATCTTCAATATTCTACCTTTTAGATTAAATTATTGTGATTACTTTGTTAATTCAAATAGCAAACGAGTGGGTTTTGAGCCACTCGTTATGAAAAACAAAAACTTCCGAATCGTTTTACTTTGCTTCAACAGGAAGAACGCTGATCTTCTTCTTATCTTTATTGTGATTTGTGAACTTTACGTGCCCGGTAATTAAAGCAAAAATGGTATCATCTTTACCTCTGCCTACGTTAAGTCCGGGCAGGATTTTTGTGCCTCTCTGCCTGACAAGAATGCTTCCCGCTGAAACCAGTTCGCCGCCGAATCTTTTAACGCCGAGCCGCTGAGCATTGGAGTCGCGTCCGTTCTTTGTGCTTCCTAAACCTTTTTTGTGAGCCATTGTATATTATTATTAAGCTATTTTATTAATTTCAATTTCTGTGTATTGCTGGCGGTGTCCCTGCGTTCTTTTGTAACCTTTTCTTCTCTTTTTCTTAAACACAATTACTTTATCATCTTTGATGTGGCCAATTACAGTCGCTTCAACATTCATAGAAAGCGTGGGAGCGCCAATCTTGAATGACTTATCATCGCCGCTGAACATAAGCACCGAGTTATCAAACTTCACCTTTGCGCCCGCATCTTCCTGCAGTTTCGGCACAAAGATCTTCTCATTTTCAGATACCCTGTACTGTTTTCCTCTTATATTAACTATTGCAAACATTTTTATGAATTATAATATTTTTATGATTTTCTGATTTCTTTGTCGATTTTTGCCGTACCGTAGGAGTATTTTGAAGCCGCCTTATTTAAAATACCTCAATTAAGACGTATTTTTTAAGATAATCTTTAAATTTGCTTCTTTAGTACGAACTGCAATTATAGGTAATTTTCCTGAAAAATAAAATACCAAACCTTCAGGTGAAGCCTAAAATGTGACAGAAATTAAGACAGTTCTTCTGAAAATTAAACAAAAAATATTTTTATATCATGATAATTCACTTTAAATCGTTTAGAACCTGTTTCTTACGTAAAATCGTGCAAAAATAGATAAAAGTCATACTATAATATGACATAAGTCATTCTTTTCGTGGGGTGGGTTTGATTATATTTGAATAGTAAAAAGCTGTTAAAATCAATTTTTTTGAAAAGAATTGATTAAATAATGGCGCTAACTAGATTTATTAAACTTATATTGTTATGAATACCTTAAGGGAATTACAGGATTTTGCCATTCAGGAAAATATTGGATGTATCTCTGATAAAACAGTTGAAGATATTGAAGAATTAGCCGAAGCTTGCTTCATACTTCCGCACCTATCTGAAACTAATCTTATATCTCAGGCGCCTCCGTTTCCGACAGATATCAGTAAACTTGTTAAACTATATTCTGAAATGTAACATTTCAAAAAATTTTAATCATCTAATAAAATGAAGAAATATAATTTCAACGCGGGTCCATCAATACTTCCAAAATATACTTTAGAAAACAGCGCCAAAGCAACGCTGGAACTTGAGAATACGGGATTATCAATTCTTGAGATCTCCCACCGAAGCAAAGATTTTCAGAAAATTGTAGACGATTCGGTCGCGCTGGTAAAAGAAGTTCTGAATGTTCCCCAGGAATATTCAGTTTTGTTTTTAGGCGGCGGCGCCAGCATGCAGTTTGCAATGGTTCCTTTTAATCTGTTAGGCGAAAACCAGACAGCGGCTTATCTTGAAACAGGCGCATGGGCAAAGAAAGCTATAAAAGAGGCTAAATTATTCGGTAACGTGAACGTAGTCGCTTCATCATCGGATAAAAATTTTACTTACATCCCAAAGAACTTTACCGTTCCGGATGATTCTGCTTATTTCCACATCACAACAAACAATACAATTTACGGCTCGGAAATAAAAGAAGACTATAAAGTGAATGTGCCTATGGTAGCCGATATGTCGTCAAACATTTTCAGCAAACCAATTGACGTTTCAAAGTACTCGCTGATCTACGCCGGCGCGCAGAAGAACCTCGGACCTGCAGGCGTTACGCTTGTTATCATAAAGCCTGATATATTAGGCAAGATCGAAAGAAAAATTCCGTCAATGCTTGATTATAAAATTCACATTAAGAATAATTCACTTTACAACACGCCCCCGGTATTTGCAATTTACGCATCGTATCTCACATTACAGTGGCTGAAGAATTCAGGCGGAGTTGCGGCGATTGATAAATGCAACGAAGCAAAAGCAAAGCTTCTTTATGATGAAATAGACAGGAACAGCATATTCAACGGAACAGTTGAAAAGGGATCGCGCTCAAGAATGAACGTATGTTTCCTTGCAAATACTCCTGAGAACGAAGCTGAGTTTACTAAATTCGCAGCCGAGCGCGGAATGGTCGGAATTAAAGGGCACAGAGACGTTGGCGGTTTCAGGGCTTCGTTGTATAATGCAATGCCTATCGAAGGCGTTCAGGCGCTTGTTGACACGATGAAAGAATTTGAAAAATCACATTCATAATTAATCGTAATTCGTTAATTTAAAATTTTAATATCATGACAAAAATACTAGCAAACGACGGTATCGAACAATCCGCCTCAGAATTATTGAAATCTCACGGTTACGAAGTTGTAACCGAAAAAGTAAACCAGGAAGACCTAATAAAAGAAATTAACGAGAAGAAATACGACGCTCTTTTGGTGAGAAGCGCTACTAAGGTCAGAAAAGACCTGATAGACGCGTGCCCAGGACTGAAATTAATAGGCAGGGGCGGCGTTGGAATGGATAATATTGATGTAGCCTATGCCCGCAGCAAGGGAATTAAGGTAGTCAATACCCCCGCAGCTTCTTCGCAATCCGTTGCGGAACTTGCTTTTGCGCATTTGTTCACGTTAACAAGAATGCTCCACCAGTCCAACAGGCAGATGCCTTCGGAAGGTTTCACAAACTTCCCCGCGCTGAAGAAAAAATACAGCAAGGGAATTGAATTAAACGGCAAAACATTAGGCATAGTCGGATTCGGAAGGATTGGACAGAAAGTCGCTAAAATGGCGCTTGGACTTGGTATGAAAGTTCTTGCCTCCGACCCACTAATGCCGGAAGCAAAAATTGATATAGATATTTATCATTCCGCCGAAACAGCAGTAACAGTTTCAGTATTGATAAAGACCGTTCCTTTTGAAGAAGTTCTGAAGAACAGCGATTTTATAACTTTCCATGTGCCAATGCAGGCTGATAAAAAGCCTTTGATAACTTCGAAAGAAATTGAAAAGATGAAGCACGGTGTGTTCCTTATTAACGATTCACGCGGAGGCATTATTGATGAAAAAGATCTTGCAACGGCGCTCAAATCAGGACAGGTCGCTTACGCGGGTATGGATGTTTATATAAACGAACCGACTCCTAATCCCGAACTGCTTAATCTGCCTAACGTATCACTGACTCCTCATGTCGGCGGTTCGACGGTAGAAGCGCAGAACAGGATAGGCATTGAGCTGGCTGAGAAGATAATCTCGCAGTTCAACGGAAACTAACGTCAGATAACTGATATTTGAAAAATTTGATAATTGATAATTGAAAACAGATGGCAATATTAAAAGCATTTAAGGGCATACGTCCTGTAAAAGATAAAGCTAAGCTAATAGCATCGAAACCTTATGACGTTCTCACTTCGGAAGAAGCGAGGGAACTGGTAAAAGGAAATGAATACTCATTTCTTCATGTTGTGAAACCTGAGATAGACCTTCCGCCTGAGGTTGACCACTATTCGCCCGAGGTTTATGAAAAGGGCAGGGAAAACTTCTGCAAAATGTTCAACCAGGGACTTTTCTTTAAGGATCAAAAAGACTATCTCTATATTTACGCGCAAACAATGAACGGCAAAAGACAGGTGGGTTTGGTTGGATGCGCCGGCGTTGCCGACTATATGAACGGCATTATTAAGAAACATGAACTGACAAGAGCTGATAAAGAAGAAGACAGGAAAAATCATATCCGCGTTTCAAATATGGATGCTGAGCCTGTTTTCTTTGCTTATCCGGATGTAAAAGAGATCAGCGATATAATAGATGAAATAACCGCGAAAGAATGTGAATATGATTTCGTTTCTGAAGACGGCGTGAGGCACTCATTCTGGGTAATAAACGACGACGATAAGATAGAAGAGCTTGTGAATTTGTTCTCAAAAATTCCGTACACCTATGTAGCCGACGGCCATCACAGAACGGCCGCAGCGGCTTTAGTAGGCGACGAAAGGAAGAAGAAGAACCCGCATCATACTGGTAAAGAACCTTATAACTTTTTCATGGCGGTTCATTTTCCTTCAAGCCAATTAACTATCTTTGATTACAACCGAGTAATAAAAGACCTGAACGGATTAAGCGAAGATGAATTCCTGAAAGCGCTTGGTGAGAATTTCCTGATCCATGAGAAAACTGAAGAATATAAACCAGAGATGCTGCATACATTCGGCTTGTACTTAAATAAGAAATGGTATTCGCTGACCGCAAGGCCGGGTACATTTGACGAAAACGACCCGATAGACGTTCTTGATGTGTCAATTTTATACAAACACGTTCTGAAACCAATGTTGAATATTGTTGATCTGAGGACGGATAAGAGAATTGATTTCGTTGGCGGCATCAGGGGGCTGGGTGAACTGAAGAAACGCGTTGACAGCGGAGAAATGAAAGCTGCATTCGCGCTTTATCCTGTTTCGATGGAGCAGCTTATGAAAATTGCCGATAGCGGAAGCATTATGCCTCCGAAAACTACATGGTTTGAGCCTAAGTTAAGAAGCGGGCTTGTTGTTTATAGTCTTGAATAAGATTATCAAGGGGTCCTGAAGGGACCCCTTGGACATTCTTACAGGGATTTTTAAATTAGATTACTTAGTTGTTATGGATTTAATTGAGTTATTAGAAAAATTTGACCGGGATATTCTTGATAAGGTAGTAGCCGCAATGGCGAAATATCGTTTAAAACATTATGACGGCGATGTACAGCAGCTTCACCGCAGAATGGCCCTGCTGTATGACTATGTTGACAAGAGCGTAAGAGAAGAGAACGTTATGCCGATGGTATTGTATGTTGAGCAGATGGCTGAGAAAAGATTCCTTTCAGGTTTTGATCTGCAGGAAGTACAGACTGCTTTTAACGTACTGGAAGAATTTATCTGGAAGTATATACTTGAAAATGTAAAACCGGGGCTGCAGGCGGAAGCATTAGGCCTGATAAGCTCAATTATTGGCAGCGGAAAGGATACGCTCGCAAGAACTTATTTGAAGCTTGCAAGCGTTAATCATTAAAACGAAGAGATAAATATACAATTAGTAATTTTGTAACGGGTTGAAGCTAATTTGTTTAGTAGACTATGAAAAGAAAATTGTTAATAAGAGATTTAACCCTCAGAGACGGTCAGCAATCGCAGTTTGCCACCCGTATGACCCAGGAACAAATCGACAGGACATTGCCTTTCTTCAAAGAAGCGCATTTCTACGCATTGGAAGTGTGGGGCGGAGCTATTCCTGATTCTATAATGAGATATCTGAACGAGGACCCGTGGCGCCGGCTGGAAAAGATTAAAACCGCAATAAGCGGCGCATCCAAGCTTACCGCGCTTTCTAGAGGCAGGAATTTATTCGGTTACAATCCATACCCAGAGAGCGTTATATCGGGCTTTAACCACATGGCAGTTTCCTCAGGCGTGGATATTATGAGGATATTTGACGCGCTTAACGACCTTGAAAACATGAGGTCGACAATTAAGTACGTTAAAGAAGCGGGCGGTATAGCCGATTGCGCAGTTTGTTATACGGTAGATCCGCATTTTGCTTACGTTGAAAAAGTGATTGCTTTTTTTACCGGAAGAAAAATACCCGAGAAGATATTTACCGTAGATTATTTTGTGGACAAAGCGAAGAAGCTTGAGAAGATGGGCGCCGATATAATAACAATAAAAGATATGGCGGGACTTATTCCGCCTGATGTTGCCGGGGAACTCACCAAAAAGCTCAAGAAGAAAATTAAAGTACCGATCGATCTCCATACTCATTGCACTCCCGGCTACGGCGTTGCAACACTATTAAAAGCTATTGTAAACGGATGTGATATTGTTGATACAGTACTTCTGAATTTCGCGGGAGGGCCGGCGGCGCCTGCTTTTGAAATTATTCAGCTCTTTGCCGATAAGCTGGGGCTTGATACGGGCGTGGACCTTGCCGCAGTTTCGAAAATAAACAAAGAACTGCGCGATATCAGAGTTGAACTTGCCCAGTTTGATGAGTCGAAAAGATTCCCGAGAGAGTTTGACCTGCTGAAGAGCAAGCTTCCCAAAAAAATAAACAAGCTGTTTGATGACTCAATAGATTTTGCGTTAACAGATAAAGATGAAGAGCTTATAGCCGCAACGCAGGAAATTGAGAAATATTTTAATTTCCCCGAAGGCGATGAGATAGTCAAAACTGCGCAAATTCCGGGCGGCATGTATACGAACATGGTTTCGCAGCTTAAACAGGCGGGCCTGGAAAATATGTATGACAGGGTTCTCGAAATTATTCCTGCCGTAAGGCTTGATGCCGGCTTGCCTCCGCTTGTAACGCCTACCAGCCAGATAGTCGGGGTGCAGGCAGTTAACTGCGTGGTAGATGAATCAAAAAACAAAGAGTGGTACACCAACACCTCTACACAGTTTGTAAATCTTGTTAAAGGATTGTATGGTAAAACGCCAATTCCTATTGATCCTGATTTCAGGGAAAAAATTACAGGCTCAAAGGAAGAAACTCCCTATGATGCCTCAGGATATGAAGCGCAGCCGAATCCGCTGCTGCCGGAGTTTGACGATGTTCCGCTGGCGCTCAATGAAAAAGAAAAGCTGCTTCTTGAGCTTTTCCCGGTAGTAGCATCCAATTTTTTGAAACGCAAAAGAGAAATAGAGTATAAGAAAAAGGAAGCGGAGCTTCGCGCAATTGAAGAAGCCGACAGGAGAAGGATGCGCGAAGAACAGGAAAAATTTAATAAGCTTTCACCGCAGGAAAAAGTTGAGGTTCTTATCGAGGGCCTTTATGATAACTGGTGAGAAGTATCTCAAACAGAATGAAAATGATTTTATAATTGGAGTAATATGTCGATAAATGAAAAAATACGCGAGCTTAACGAAATGCGCGACAAAGCGATGTTAGGCGGCGGTGAGAAAAGAATAAAAGCTCAGCATAAAAAAGGGAAACATACTGCAAGAGAACGCATTGATCTCTTGCTGGATGAAGGCAGCTTCGAAGAGTTTGATATGTTTGTATCGCACAGGTGCATCGATTTCGGGCTGGAGAAAGAAACATATCTGTCCGATGGAGTCGTCACAGGTTACGGCACAATAGACGGCAGGATCGTTTATGTTTTCTCCCAGGATTTTACCGTGTTCGGCGGTTCGCTATCTGAAATGTATGCGGAGAAAATATGTAAAGTTATGGATAAGGCAATGCTTGTTGGCGCTCCGATCATCGGGATAAACGATAGCGGGGGAGCGCGCATACAGGAAGGCGTTAAGAGCCTTGGCGGCTATGCGGATATTTTCCGGAGAAATATACTTGCCTCAGGCGTGATACCGCAGATCTCAGCAGTGTTCGGCCCATGCGCCGGCGGCGCTGTTTATTCGCCTGCGCTCACCGATTTTACCGTTATGACAAAAGACACAGGGTATATGTTTGTTACGGGGCCCAAAGTGGTTAAGACAGTTACAGGCGAGATAGTCAGCGAAGAAGAGCTTGGCGGCGCTTATGTGCACAGCACCAAATCAGGAGTGGTTCATTTTGTCGCTGATAATGAAGAAGAAGGAATTCAGATTCTCAGGAAACTTGTCAGTTACCTTCCTCAGAACAATCTTGAGGACCCGCCATTGTATCCATGCAACGATCCTGTAGACAGAATTGACGATAAGCTGAATGATATCATTCCTGATTCGCCTAATAAGCCGTATGATGTGCTGGATGTAATCGAGCCGATTGTTGACCACGGTGAGTTTCTGGAAGTTCATGAAAACTTCGCCCCGAATATTGTTGTCGGGTTTGCCAAGCTGAACGGCATGCCCATTGGAATTGTTGCAAACCAGCCGAATTATTTAGCGGGAGTGCTTGATATAAATTCATCGCGCAAGGCGGCGCGTTTTGTAAGGTTCTGCGACGCGTTTAACGTACCGATACTCACTCTTGTTGATGTACCCGGATTTTTACCCGGAACAACGCAGGAATACGGCGGTTTGATTATTCACGGAGCAAAGTTACTTTATGCATACGGCGAAGCTACTGTTCCTAAGATCACCGTCATACTTCGTAAAGCATACGGTGGCGCTTATGATGTAATGGGTTCTAAACATTTGCGCGGCGATATAAACTACGCGTGGCCGACAGCAGAAATAGCTGTCATGGGACCAAAAGGCGCTATTGAAGTGCTGCATTACAACGATATAAAAAACATCACCGATGAACAGGAAAAGATAAAATTTATTCAGGAAAAAGAAGCAGAGTACCGCGAAAAATTTGCATCGCCGTATGTTGCTGCAAAGTACGGTTACATTGACGACGTAATTGAGCCAAGAACTACGAGGTTCAGAATAATACGCGCGCTGCAATCTTTGGCTTCAAAAAAAGATACCAATCCGCCAAAGAAACATTCAAATATTCCATTATAGAAATGACATTATTTAAAAGAAGAATAAAAGTAAAACGAAAGCCGAATGTTCCCAAACCGCCCCAGCCGGCGGGGCCGAAGGAAAAAGATACATTCGCGGCTATAGCGGCGGCGATTTATCTTTATTTTCAGGAGCAGCATGATTTTGAAAAATTCGCGTTAACAATCAAACGCATAGATAAAGTATATTCGCCGTGGAGCTCAAAAATTTACGGCCTAAGAAAGTCCCCAAGGTAAATTAAAAATGAAAAAGTTTAATCTAAAGATCAACGGCGTCCAGTATAATGTTAATATTTTGAATTCGGAAGATACATCGGTCGAGCTTGAAGTTAACGGAAAGAAATACGAAGTAACCATAGACAGGAAAGTTGAACAGCCCAAAACGCCGCAGTTAGTTAGGGCAAAATCACAGCCTTCAACCGAATCAGATAAATCGACAGCTAAGACATCAAGCCCGGCGGAGAAAAAAGGTTCCGGTACAATTAAGGCTCCGCTTCCGGGGACTATTCTCAACGTGTTTGTAAGCGAAGGGGATTATATTAAAATTGGCGCAAACCTCCTAACATGGGAAGCCATGAAAATGGAAAACAACCTGAATTCAGACAGAGAAGGTACAATTAAGTCAATTAAAGTAAAGCCCGGCGATACTGTATTAGAAGGGGACGTGCTGATAGAAATAGAATAATCCTTAATGTTATTATAAATTCGAATCATCCTTACAGTTAAAGTAGCCTGTACTTTCTCAATTTTGAATATGTTAAAACCGTAACCTGAAACGATCATGAAAACAATTATTATTATACTTGCTGCGTTAGTTTCATTCAATATTTCATTTGCTCAGGAAAAACCAGATTCAGTTCAAACCCTGGTTGGCGAGGGCGGAAAGATCACGTTCTTCACAGGTCCTTTCTTAAGAAATAAATGGTTTAAAAACTCATCTGCTGTGAGCGCTTTCGGGGGCGGCGCCGGAGTATATTATAACCATACTTATTATGTATATCTTCAGACCACTTCTTTCCCGATTGAAAGAGGTTCAAATAGTAACGATAAATATATTTTAAATGCGCTTGGCGTGAGCGTTGGATACTGTTTTAATCATTCACGCGTTTTGCATTTTGTGGCGGGATCGCAGATATATTATGGGGCTGTTACGAATAACAAAGATGTCAACCCCGATAATAATATTAAATTGAATTATCTGATGTTGGCGCCGGAACTTTATCTGGAAGTGAATCTTTTATCTTATGTAAGGCTTTATGCCGGCCCGTCTTATTATATCACTATCGGGAACGGCAGTCATGATTGGGTTAACGCAGAATTTGTAAACGGATTTTCGTTCAACTTTGGCCTGCTTGTGGGAAAATTCTAAAAAAAACGTCTCGATTTAATGATTTTCATTTATTGAATCAACTTAGTATTATTGTAAAGTAAAAATAAATTTCTATCATTGTAATTATGCTGTTATATTCTGTTATGATAGAGTAATGGTTTTCCTCTCAGCCGGCTGGGCCATAGCAGGTTGAGGGGATTCTTAATTTATGGCGGCTTTCTCAAATAAACTAATACAGATATGAAAGATAATGAACAAATGTCGTTATTTGGGGTTGGACCTAAACTGGCAATTATTACTTTAGCTTATTCAGTTATTATTTATTTTGTTAGTTCCGCTAATAAGGATTTATTTGCAATCAATATCTTAAGCCGCAATGTTTTAACAGTTGCCGGTATAGTTTTGCTGTTATTCGGGCTGACGCTAAATGTTATTTGCGGGAGGACAATTGTGGAAATACGGAAGGAGGATAAGTTATCTAATAAGGGCATGTATAAGATGTGCAGGCACCCGATGTATTCTGTCTGGATATTTTTTAATATTCCGGCATTAGCGCTTTTACTAGGGTCGTGGCTTATGCTCACTATTCCGGTATTCATGTACATCATTTTCAGGATCTTCATAAGAACTGAAGAAAATTACCTGAAAGAAAGATACCCGCAGGATTATGCCGAATACAAAAAGAATGTTAATCTTGTATTTCCGTGTCTGTGGAGATTAGTTAAATAAAAACAATTAGACATAAGAAAAGGGGATGTACTTAGAAGCGGCACACTGTTTCCACTTTAAAACAAAAGGTTAGCAATTTTGCTAACCTTTCAATTTTGTGGAGCTAAGGAGGATCGAACTCCTGACCTTCCCGACGTCCGTCGGGACGCTCTCCATTTTATTTATATCTCCAATTGTAAATTTTGATCGTTTACAATCAGTTGTAATATTTTCCTGCTCTTGAAAGATTTCAGTTTATATTCTGCCCTGCGGGCATCCGCAATATTGTCATACTTTTTATAAAATTTTAATTCCAAAGGTCTTTTGCCTTTTGTTGATCTAACTAAACCATTGTTATGCTGAAAAAACCTCCTATCCAGGTCTTCAGCGCTTCCAATGTAAAATGATTTGTCTTTGGCGCTTTGTAATATGTAAAGATATCCATGCATATGTGGGGAAAAATATTTTTGAAGGTAAACAGAAATCGTCCCGTTTTATTGACTCGGGACGATTTATTTTGTGGAGCTAAGGAGGATCGAACTCCTGACCTTCCCGACGTCCGTCGGGACGCTCTCCATTTTATTTATATCTCCAATTGTAAATTTTGATCGTTTACAATCAGTTGTAATATTTTCCTGCTCTTGAAAGATTTCAGTTTATATTCTGCCCTGCGGGCATCCGCAATATTGTCATACTTTTTATAAAATTTTAATTCCAAAGGTCTTTTGCCTTTTGTTGATCTAACTAAACCATTGTTATGCTGAAAAAACCTCCTATCCAGGTCTTCAGCGCTTCCAATGTAAAATGATTTGTCTTTGGCGCTTTGTAATATGTAAAGATATCCATGCATATGTGGGGAAAAATATTTTTGAAGGTAAACAGAAATCGTCCCGTTTTATTGACTCGGGACGATTTATTTTGTGGAGCTAAGGAGGATCGAACTCCTGACCTCTTGAATGCCATTCAAGCGCTCTCCCAGCTGAGCTATAGCCCCGAAATATACTAACTAGTTCAAATTTAGCTATGATACTTTACTATATCAATTCAATACGCGGGTATGAAAAATATTGCGTATATTTTATCCTATAACTTCGCCTTCAGATTAATATCAATTCGAGGACATATATTTTCATCAAAAATTTGATTATTTTAGTATGTTAAAAACAATTGTGTTTTAGTTTTTGGAATATTTTGATCGTTTTTCTTTTAATTTAATAGTAATTAGAGATTTTGAAAAGATGGACACGTAGCGCTCTAAAAATTCTTAAACAGCGTTATTCTACAAAAGGCGCAAAGTATGTTGCCAAGCGAACCGGCCATCCTTTGACTTCAGTAGTTATTAAAGCAAACTCATTGGGGATTTTTTCAGACTCCTTAAAGCGGTGGAGTCAATTCGAAGAAAATTTCCTTATTGGAAATTACCCAAAAAAATCTATAGAATCCATTGCGCGGTCGCTTAAGCGCAATCCGGTTTCTGTAGCTAATAAAGCAAGGCAGCTTAAGATATTTATTCCTAAGCCCGGCGCATGGTCTGAAGAAGAGTTGAACCTGCTCAAAAAATTATGGTCTGACAAAAAGTTTTCAATTGATGATGTAGCGGCGAAACTGAACAAAACCTATGCCGCTACTCATTATAAGGCCTGGAAAATGGGCCTGAGAAGACCGCAAGTCTGGCGCTTCTGGACAATCGAAGAAACCAAATATCTTCGAAGAAACTATAAGAAGAAGACATATCAGGAAATAGCAAAATTCTTAGGTATGACAACGAGCGCTGTTTTTCATAAAGCAAGAAAAATCGGCTTAAGACTAAGACAGACGCCGCAACGATGGACCGCAGAAGATGATGAATTTATGAGAAAGAATTACACAAAGATTCCTACAAAAGAAATCACACAGAAACTGAATCGGAGCATAGATTCAGTTATTACCCGGGCGGGACTGCTTGGAATATCAAGAAAAGATAAAAGATCAATACGGAATTGAGGGATTTTCCTGAAGATATGAATAAAATTAATCTTCGTATTCTAATTGAGACGGTTTTTTATTCTTCAATTAGTTAGAAACTTACTTTGTCAAAACCACCTTCATAAATTTTATTATATACGTTTTAAGTAATAAAAAAAAAGCCCGGCAAGCGCCGGGCCGTAAAAATTGTTTCTGAAACTTAGCTACTTTATCAGAACCATCTTTTTGATGTTTGTGTATGCATCTGTTTCCATTTTATAGAAGTACGTGCCGCTTGCATAATTTGAAGCGTTCCAGTTGTATTCATATCTTCCCGCTGATTTCTGTTCGTTAACCGGCGTGCCAACCAATTTTCCAAGTATATCAAATATGGTTATTTTTACAAAGCTGTTGCGCGGAACATCATACTTAATGGTTGTTGCCGGGTTGAACGGATTCGGATAATTATCATACAGTTTAAATACTGTCGGCAAATCAAGCTGAGGGTTATTCACTCCTGTCAGGTAATCTATCCTGATGCAGGCTGGCGGGTTTGTACAAGTCCAATCTGTGCCGTATGTCATTGCGGTTAGATTATCCTGCATTACCGAAGTTGTTCTTATAACCAAGCAAATTGTTGTTGTCGTATCCAGCCTGTTGAATCTTATCTCGCCGATTTTATATGTACCCGGGGTCAAAACATAAGCTGCTCCAAGTTTCACAACATTTAAACTTACAGCGTCTCCTCCTGAAGTAATATGCGTTGTGGTCATTGTGTCATAATTAGTATTTGTTCCGCCGGGGGGACAACAAAGATTTGTGTTAGCGCCCACGCAATGGTAATCGCGGAGAACGCTTACGCCGTTTGCCGTTGGAGTTGTTGTCCAGTTAACCCTGATATTGCTTGAACCCACGTTCCATACCTGGCCGGTAAGAACTGTAGCCATCACATCAATTTTCCAAACGCCTGATTCTAATCCGGCCCCTGAAAGGCTTAAATTTACTTTTACCGCTGAATAAGATACGCTTGAAACAAGGATGATTGCTAAGATAGATAATATTACTTTTTTCATTTGCTGCTATAATTAATTTTATTGATTTATAGTTTTTAAGTTTTACAAAGATATGCGCTTTTCCTGAAAAGAAAAGCGCATATCGTGATTCCATTAAATTATTTTTTCTTATTTGTCACGTTTACGTTAATAGGATTGAAGTTAATATTGCCTACAGTTTTGTGATTTATCTGCGCTTTTTCCCATCTTAACAAATCCGGAACAGAGAATGCGCACGGCAGATTCGAACTGGTTCCATTGTTATGTATCCAGATCGTCTGGTCTAAGCCGTCTGCAAATCCATCGCCATTAAAATCTGCCGATAAGTATCCATCATTTCCGTTTTGAGTAATCCAGATAGTCTGGTCCAATCCGTCAACGAATTGATCCTGATTGGCATCACCCGGTATCATACCCCATTTATTAGCCGCTACCTTTATAACATTTAATCCGAAGGTTTTGCTCGAGTCATTAGTGAAATCGTAACTTACAGTACTTCCCCTGGTCACTGTTTGCCTGTAATTGCTTGAAATAGGCAAATGGTTCCTGTGGAAGACATATATATAATAAGGCCCTGTTGTCACGTTTCCAAAGCTGGCCTGGAAGCCGAATGTTACAGAATCAACTACAACCTTAGCTGAATCCAGTTTAAGGCATGTTGCTGAGTCGATAAGATAGATCCTTAATGTATCTCTCATATTAAGCTGGCCTGTGGTGGTATTATAGAATCCGCCCGGAATAACGTTCATGTTTACAAGAGCCGGAGGCAGAACAATAGTTGTGAATCTGAACCAACCTGAGAAAGCGCCGTAACCTACCTGGTTTTTAGCTTTTACCCTCCAGTAATAAGTTGTCAGATAGTTTAATCCTGTTACGTTCTTTGTTGTATCTATCAGTGTTGTATCTCTTAACAAATTAGCAAATGAAACGGTATCTGTAACCAGCTCATACCAGTAATTTGATATTGCCTGCCCGTTATCCGGAGTTATATTCTCATGTTTATTCAGCTTTCCAACGGGGCTTGTAAGGTCATTTGCTCTTCTCCATGTAAACAAAATATTAATTGGCTGGCCCGTCGCAGCATTCGGCGGATTCACGAGCGTTACCTGTGAAGCAGCTCCCATC
>CAZMRG010000004.1:0-28441 GCA_964568655.1 uncultured Ignavibacteriales bacterium
TTATTTTATGTAGGTTCATGTAGCCCAGTTGCTTTTCAGAGTGAACATTCGGATAAGGTAGGGTCACAATAATGAAATACTCTCTAGGTTAGACTGACATAAATTATTTTTGAATTTCTTCTCTTACATTTCATAACTATCTTGCCCTAATATTTTAATAATTAATTCAAATTAATGATTATTTCTCACGCTACTTCCGCGGATACGCTGGCTTTCAGCTCTAAATTTCCGGGCATACTATATAATAAGCTCGGGAAAACAGGCTTAACGGTTTCAGCCGCCGGATTCGGCGGATACAGAATCGATTTCAGGGTCAAAGAACATTATGAATCGCTTGAATATGCGCTCACGAGCGGCATAAACCTGATTGACACCTCGGCTAATTATGCTGACGGCGGCAGCGAAGTCCTCATCGGCAAGGTTATTGAGGATATGATCGCTTCAGGAAAAATCAAAAGAGAGGAAGTAGTAATTGTCACAAAAGGCGGCTACATCCAGGGAAAGAACTTTGAGCTTGCGAAGAAATTAAAAGAAGACGGCCATGGATATAAAGAAATTGTTGAATACAACGATAAGCTCTGGCATTGCATCCATCCTGATTTTTTAAAGGACCAGATAACTTTCTCGCTGCAGAAAATGAACGTTCAACGAGTTGACGCATACCTGCTTCATAACCCGGAATATTTTCTTGACTCCCCCGTTTCAGTTGAGCTCAGCCTGGATGAATTAAGACATGAATATTATGTGAGAATTAAAAGAGCGTTCGAATACCTGGAAACAGAAGTTGAAAAAGGAAGGATAGGCTGTTACGGCATTTCTTCGAATTCATTTGTGTACACAGAAGAAGACAAAACATTTACATCGCTTGAAAAATGCATAGAAGCTGCAAATGAGATAAAACCGGATAATAATTTCAAAGTAATCCAGTTCCCGCTTAATCTATACGAAAAAGCGGCGGTAACCGAAAAGAACCAGAAAGCTGAAACAAAAACACTTTTGCAGCTGGCGAAGCAGTCGGGAATGGGAACAATTGTTAACCGCCCGCTGAATGCAATTACAACTAAGACGCTGAGAAGACTTGCCGATTTTGAATATAACAGCGAATACCTGAAGCTGGATGAAACGCAGGTAATAGCCGAGATAAGTTTACTGGAATCGATGGAAGATGATTTTATCGAAGAAAATCTGCCTGCGCTGCAATTATCTGATGAGGATAATGAAATGATAAATTATTCTATGAAAGCCGGGCAACTATTGAAAGAAAACTGGAAAAATTTTGGAAGCATAGAAAGCTTTAACGACCTTAAGAAACAATTTCTTATCCCCCGCGCTAACCAGGCGTTCGTAAAGATGCTTACATCCGGCAACGTAACAGAAGAGATGAAAGATAAGCTGGATAAAATTGCGCGGCAAGTAAATAAGCTTATTGCAATTATCGAAACCATTTACGGGGTTAAAGCTAACAATATATCTAAGAGGCTGCACAAAGAACTGAATGAACTGATGGATGATAATGATTCATTTAAATCGCTGAAGCTTTCTCAAAAAGCGCTGCTAATGATAAAATCCTTGGATGGAATATCATGCACACTCGTGGGTATGCGCCAAAACAAATATGTGGACGATGTAATAAGCTGCCTGAAATTACCCGCTATTGAAAACGTTGTTGATAAGTGGGAAAGGCTTGTGGTGTAAGATGTCATTCCCGCGAAGGCGAGAATCCAGTAATCGTTTTTTAAAGGTTTTTATTTTAAAACCCCTATGCATGTTCCCCCCATTGAAAATAAAAAAAACTATCTGCAATTATTTTCTGGATTCCCGCCTTCGCGGGAATGATAAAAAAAATTACTTTACAACTCTTATCTGGCTTGGGCTGTCCAAAATTATCTGCGGTTTCCCCCTGAAGCTTGAGACTCTTCCGGTTACCTCAACATTCTTCAATTCATATTTATCAATATCTTTAAACTCCGAAAACTTGTTTGCAAAAATAACCGCCGTAAACGGGTTCTGCGGATATTTTTGTACAAAATTCAGGTACGCAACTTTATCGTTCTTATAAACGTCGGCTACAAGTCCCGTAACGGTAAGATCCTTGCCAACATAATCGCCGGCTTCAAGCGCCGATACTGAAGCTACAGGATGATACGAGCGTTCATAATTTACCGGTGGTTTTTCTTTGGAGTTATCGGTTTGCGGATTTTTGGTTGAGTTTGAGTCCGGCTTGGTTACATTTTGGAGGGGTTCGTCTTTCTTTTCCGGCTTATCTGATTGGGTATTTACCGGCCTGTCGTCAATATACTCCTGGTTATCTTCCTTTTTTCCGCAGGATAAAACCAGAAGAGAAATCAGCAAAAATATCGCTGAAAAGGATTTTGAGTACATCATGGTTTTCTATCAATTTAATTGCAGGGGCAGTTTGTTCCCGCCCCTGCTATAAAACTATATTGATAATTTATTTCTTTTTCTTCTTTGCCGTTTTTTTCTTCGTCTTACTAACCGATTTTGCGCTCTTCTTCTTGGGCGCAGCTTTGCTATCTTTTAGCGCTGCCTGTGCGGCGGCAAGCCTTGCTATCGGTAAACGGAACGGTGAGCAGCTTACATAATCCAGGCCTGCATTATGGCAGAAATGAATTGTCTGCGGGTCGCCGCCATGCTCGCCGCATATTCCTATCTTTAATTTTGGCTTCACGCTTCTTCCCTTTTCGACCGCCATTTTAACAAGTGTGGCAACGCCGCTATCAATAGTAACAAACGGGTCGCATGGCAGAATGTCGTGGCTTATGTAATACGGCAGGAACTTCCCTGCATCATCTCTCGATAGGCCAAATGTCATCTGGGTCAGATCGTTTGTGCCAAATGAAAAGAAATCCGCTTCGCCCGCAATTTCATCGGCGGTTATTGCCGCGCGCGGGATCTCGATCATAGTTCCTGTTGAATATTCAAATGCAACTCCTTCATCTTTGATCACCTGGTCTGCTATATTTCTTACTACTTTAACCTGGTTCCTCAGTTCAAGATAATTACCTACTAGCGGGATCATAACTTCAGGATGTACGTTGACGCCTTCTTTCTTTACCAATGCGGCTGCGCTGAATATAGCTTTCGCCTGCATAGCGGTAATTTCAGGGAACACAATCCCCAACCTGCAGCCGCGGTGGCCCATCATCGGGTTGAATTCATGAAGGCTGTCAACCTTGTTCTTAATATCCATAAAAGGCTTGCCGACTTTCTCAGCAAGTTCCCTCTGGTCCTGCTCGGTATGCGGCAAAAATTCATGGAGCGGCGGGTCAAGCGTTCTTATAGTAACGTGCCTGTCTCCCATTGCCCTGAATATTCCTGCAAAGTCATCGCGCTGGAACGGAAATAGTTTATCAAGCGCAACTTTACGCTCTTCAACGTTATCTGCAAGTATCATTTCTCTTACCGCGTCAATTCTATCGCCGCCAAAGAACATATGTTCCGTACGGCAGAGCCCGATACCCTCGGCGCCAAATGCAACCGCGTTGCGGCACTGGTCAGGCTGATCCGCATTTGTCCTTACTTTCAGCCTTCTGAATTTATCTGACCAGCTCATCACCTTTTCATAAATAGCATAAATAGCCGAGTCGGCCGGGTTCAATGATTTTTCAAGAAGAACCTGTATTATTTCAGAATCCTTTGTCTGAATTTTTCCTTCGATAACTTCGCCCGTTGAACCATCTATGGAAAGCCAATCGCCTTCATTTAGCGTGACAAGTCCTTTAAGAGTCTCAACGCTCATTGTCCTTGCGGAGTAATCCATTTCCAGCACACCGCATCCTGCAACGCAAACTTTACCCATCTGCCTTGCGACCAACGCAGCGTGCGAAGTCATGCCACCCCTTGCAGTTAGTATGCCTTCGGCAACGTTCATGCCTTTAATATCTTCCGGGGAAGTTTCGCTTCTAACAAGCATAACTTTCTCGCCGCGCGCGGCTGCATCTTCGCAATCGGTCGCGTTAAAATATATTTTTCCTGTAGCGGCTCCGGGACCGGCATTAAGTCCTTTTGCAAGCAGCCTGCCCTGTTTTATAGCTTCATCTTTTTCTTTTGTATCAAACACGGGCCGCAGTAACTGATTCAGCTGGTCAGGCTCAATTCTTGAAAGCGCTTCGCGCTCTCCAATGAGCTTTTCTGTAACCATTTCAACTGCAATTCTCACGGCCGATATACCGGTTCTTTTCCCAACCCTGCACTGCAAAATGTAAAGAGTCCCGTCCTGGATAGTGAACTCAATATCCATCATGTCTTTATAATGCTTTTCAAGATTGCGGCGGACCGCTTCAAGCTGGCCGTAAATTACCGGGTTCTGCTCATTCAAAGTTGATATTGGAAGCGGCGTGCGGATACCTGCCACAACATCCTCGCCCTGAGCGTTCATAAGATACTCGCCATAGAAAATGTTTTCGCCTGATGCCGGGTCGCGTGTGAACGCAACGCCCGTGCCGGACGATTCGCCCATATTGCCGAATACCATCGATTGAATATTAACAGCGGTGCCCCATGATTCGGGAATATCGTTAAGCCTTCTGTAAACTATAGCTCTTTCATTCATCCATGAACCAAACACTGCTCCTATTGAACCCCAGAGCTGTTCCATCGGGTCCTCGGGAAATGTTTTTCCAAGCTTGTTAAATATTTCTGCTTTAAACTCAGCTACAAGCTCTTTCAAATCAGATGCAGTAAGATCAGTATCCATCTTTACGCCCCTGGATTTCTTTTTGTTTTCCAGGATTATTTCAAACGGGTCGCGTTCATCTTTATTCTGCGGTTTCAGGTCAAGCACAACGTCGCCGTACATTTGAACAAAACGGCGGTATGAATCATACACAAATCTTTCGTTGCCGCTTTTTGCAATAAGGCCCGGCACTGTTTCATCGTTCAGCCCGAGATTTAAAATAGTATCCATCATCCCCGGCATTGAAGCTCTAGCGCCGGAACGCACGGATACCAATAACGGATTTTGTTTATCGCCAAACTTCGCGCCAATTTGCTTTTCAATTTTCTTTAGCGAATCAGCGACTTGTTTTTTTAATTCTTTGGGAAATGTTCTGTTATGTTTATAGTAGTGAATGCAGACTTCGGTAGTGATCGTGAATCCCGGCGGGACAGGCAGCTTGAGGTTAACCATTTCTGCGAGGTTAGCGCCTTTGCCGCCAAGCAGCGGTTTCATTGCGGCGGTTCCATCAGCTTTCTTTCCGCCAAAATAGTAAACTAGTTTCTTAGGCATATACTTTCCAATTAAATTTCATATAAAATATTAAATATCAGTTATGATTCGTAGCAATATTAATTCAGCAGTAGTCGTTTAAAAATGCCGGAGAGAAGTAATGTATACCGGATGTTTGGTGAGTGTGCGATAATTCTGTTCTCTTTCTTATTCACATTTGCATCTTGTATCCATCTGAGCTAAAGGTATATTCAGTCAAATCTGCGTATACTTAAATATCAAAATAATTCTTCTCTTCTTCTTTGAATATGCCGAGTACCTCGTCTTTGGTCTGAGCGCCCAGTAACCTTTCCCTGAATTCCTCTTTATTCATTAAGCGTGAAATACGGCTGAGCAATTTGATATGCGTATTCAGCAGCGTTTCTTTACCAACCAGCAGAAAAATAAACCTAACCGGCTCGCCGTCAATCGAATCGAAATCAATTGGATTTTTAGTTATCACAAAAGCCGCTACAATATCAGTGATAGCGTCTGTTTTTCCGTGCGGGATAGCGAAACCTTTTCCCACGCCGGTTGAAACAAGCTTTTCACGCTCGAATATCGTTTCAGTGACTTTTTTTACGTCTGTGATTTTGTTGGAACGGGCGGCGATGTCAATTATCTTTCTTATAGCGTCATCTTTATCGGCAACTTCAAGATTCACTTCGATGACTTCGGGACTGAGGATATCGGATATTTTCATTTATAAGCTAAAATTAATACTTTTACGAACTCAAATTTACAAAATTAAGCGGTAATATAAAATCTTGAAATTTTCACATAATCCGTAAAAACATCTCAAAATTAACGTTTTTTGAATACCCGATGTTTATATTTCAATAATATCGTACGGGATTTTAGTATCGGCAAAGATCTGCCAGTGCGCTATTTTGCCGTCATAAATCTCAGCCTTCCATGCAGCAGGGATTCTCCAGAAATTTTCTTCAGGGTTTACTCCCTCAAATGTTCCGCATGCAAATCCGAGCGCCGATATAGTATTTTCATCCTCATAGATTTCCCTGATCTCGATCTTATAATCGGGGAACCACTTAAAATAACCTATCCATCCTTTTTTCATTCTTTCCCTTCCCATTACTTCTACGCCGTGCGCATCGGTAAATATATGGTCATCGCTCATAAGCTCGCCGAGCGAGTTTACGTCATGGTTATTTATAGCTCCAACAAATTTGTAAAAAGTCTCTTTACCCATAATTATATTGTTAAGCCTGTTTGCTGAATGAATTGGTTAATTAAAGCGCTGTGTCTTTTCCTTAACGTTCTCAGAGTGGATAATACCGCCCTGCGGACTACTTTGCTTTTATCTTTTGAAAGCGTTTTTAAAAATTTCAAGGCTCTTGCGGGATACTTGTTTCCGAAACTGTTATTAAACGCCATGGCGACGTTCCATCTTACGTTATCATTTTTTATCTTTACCCATTTATCAAGCTGTTTCAAAGTTTCTTTCGGGAACGCATTACCATACCAGCTTCCGATCGCGAACGGCCCAAGATTCTTCTTCACATAAACCGATGAATCATAGAGAAGAGGTTCAAGCAAAGCAAACGCTTTCAGGGCGCTTGTGGGATTTTGACGGTCCCTTAATCCCCACGCCGACATAACTACCGCTCTCCTGACATTTTCAGACGGGTGCTTTCTCCATTTTTCAAGAGTATTGTAGAAATCTTTATATTTGTAAACAGTCGCTGATATTGCCCCTGCCGCATATTCTCTTACTTCCCAGTTAGGGTCGTCAGCAATTTTCATAAGCGCGGCGGTAACGGATTTTTTATCATGGTCGTACCCGCGCCAGATTATATGAACCCCAACTTCTTTTGCATTGTCAGATTTTATCGCGCAGATCTTTTTCCCGGCAGAGTAAAATATTTTTTCCAGCTGCTTATCGGTTGTGCCTTTGAACTTCTCAATAATATACTTTACAATTTCAGCGATTGTAAATCTCTTATCTTTCATTTTTGCTGTGCCGGAGTGCAGGGTCTTAACGGAATCTAAAACAGATATAACTTCCTTGAAATTTTCTTTTGAAATTGACCTGACGATTTTAGCTTTTTGCGCAGCGCTCAGTAAACTATCGGCCATAGAAAAATATATTAATTGATTACCACAAAGATAATAAAACAAAAACGAAAAGTCCGCTAATAAATTATTAAATATTTTTGGATGAACTTAATAAATCTCCCGGAAGGGGTATCCTGACCTGCTGCAGGCATACGATAGGACTTGGCGAATTAAATCATAGAAAACATAAAGTCCATTAACAATGCACGTTAATAGACTTTATGTTTAAATTTCGCACAATATTAAGTTATTTTTTGGCTTTATCGTCGTACTGTTTCTGGACGTAATTCTTTATAAATCCGTTATCCGGATTTATTTCCAGCCCCTTATCCATCCATTTTTTTCCGTCATCCAGTTTATCATTCTGAATATAACAAAGCGCGATCATTCCGGCGCACTGGTCTTTTCCGGCATCAGGATATGTTTCATCTACCGGCTTAAATGTCGAGAACGCATCCCATGATTTCTGAAGTATCGGAAGAGCGTTATCGGGTCCGCCGCCGAAATTAGACGGTGTGTAATAAGTATTTGTTCCGTCAACCAGGTAATATCTTGGATTCTCAGGGTCAAGTTTCTTGGCTTTGTCTTTTGCTTCGCCTTGTTTTGTAATTATGTCATTCATCTTATCTGGTTCATACATCCAGCGGTTGCTTTGTACCGCCATTTTCATTATCCATGCTTCCGAAAAATCATCCTTGGCATCTGTGCTTTTATCAAGCAGCGCAAGGCTTGACTCGGTGTATTTCTTAATGTTATCATTATCTTTTTTATCGATATATGAAAAAGTTACAAAATAATCTATTACTCCCATGTAATAATTAATAAGCCACTCGTTCTTTTTAAGCTGCAGAATTCTTTCAAAATCACCCCTTACTTTTAACAGGTCCTGCTGGTCTCCCTTATTCGAAGCGACCTGCATCTTTTTCTTAGCTTTAACAACCGCATCCGAAAAATCATCCGCTAAAGAAACCTTCACCGAGGATAATCCAACCACAGTAACCAACATAATTAAAAATAGTTTTTTCATTTTTCTTCTCCTGATTTAATGTTTTTTATTTGTTTATTTAATTTTGTTTTTGTTTCGCTTTGCTTTGTTTTGCTTTCTGCTTTCTGCCTCACCCCTCCACGAGTCTACGACTCGTTGAGTCGTTGACCTGACCCCCTCTCCAAATGGAGAAGGGGAGGTTTTCAGAATTTTAATCTTTCAATTCGTACATCCCAAATCTCAAATCTCAAATCTCAGAGCTGCAGCCCAAGCCCCAAATAAAACTGTCTCTTGTTTGATGTAATAATTTCTTTCCTCAGAGTATAATTTGCGTTATATGTATAGTCGAATAGATTTTTCTGGTTGAAAACGTTATCCAGCTGGAACACGGCTATTGCAAATCTGCCAAACAGAGAAAATATATACTGAAAGTTGATGTCAAATCTCTGGTATGTGGGGAAACGGCCGCTGTTGACTCCTGCGTATATTGGGACATAAACATTGAACGTCGAGTCAAATGTAGCGCCTGTAACCGGGGTATACGGCTTGCCGGTTGAAATTCTGTATGTAAAACCGGTGGTAATATTATCTGTTATATTATAGCTGCCAACCAGAGTAAAGTTGTTTGTAATGTCAAACTTTGCGGGAACTTCATCTGTTGTTCCATACTGGCTTCTTTTGGAATCTGTGTATGCATAAGAGATCCACCCTGTGAATTTGTTCAGAATGTTCGTTTTCAGGAAAACATCAACTCCTTTTGCGATTCCTTTGCCGCCGGAACTGTATAGATAATTATTATACTGGTCGATAAGAACAAGGTCTTTATAATCTTTATAATATCCTTCAACGCGGAAGAGAAACATGCCGTTGTTGTGGTTGTATTCATATCCCAGTATATAATGAGTTGCCTGCTCCGGTTTCAAATCGTTGTTGGCTGTCTCGCCGTAATACTGCAGCGCCGCAAACTGATGATAAATTCCGATAGCTCCTCTTATTGTGTGGTCCTTTGCAAGACTGTACCCCGTTGAAAATCTAGGGTCAATTGTTTCCTTTTTTGATAATGTGTGATAATCTGTCCTGAGTCCGAATACAGCAAAATATTTCTTGAAAGGCTTCCATTGAGCCTCGCCGTATGCCCCAACCCTGCCCGTGTGAAGCTTTGTATCAAGACTGAAATAAGGCGCGCCTGTGCCTAAATCATATGCAAAATACGGCACGGTTCCGCTGAAACCATCTTCGTTATATTCATATTCTGCGCCGCCGTTTAATTCAATTTTGTTTGAAAGCTCGTTTGTAAGATCGATCCTCAACTTTGAATAAGTCTCTTTTGTAACGTCGTTCAGTACGCCGTATGCAACATCATCCCTGTGGTTGCTGTAAGAAAGCCCGATCCCCATGTAAGTTTTAGCGCCTATTCCTGCAGAGTATTTTATATTCCCGAAATATGTTTTTGACTTTGAATTAAAGAACCCGTCATATGAAGGCCCTGTATTCCGGATCCCGATATTATCGTCGCTGTAATCAAAATATCCTTTGATATTGCTTTTGTTATTTGGATTATAAGAAAGCGTCCCGCCAAAACCCCTTGCCTGCGGAACAGGATTATAGCTATCGAGCAGGTATCCGTTCAGCTTAAAGTATGGCTGAAGAAAAGTTCCGCCTGCTTCAAACGTTGCCCCGAAATTTTTCTTCTTATTCAGATACACTCCAGATAGACTGGCATTTGCCAAACCTAACCATGCGAACGCTCCGGTCCCCTGCGGCATATCATATGATTTTAGATCCAGCACGGCCGAAAGTGAGTTGCCGTATTTCGCTGAAAATCCGCCGCTGGAAAAATTAATTCCTTTGAGTCCCCATGGATTAATAGTTGTGAAAGATGAAGTATTAAAATCATCGTCAAAAATAAACGGGTGATAAAGCGAAGCCTGGTCGAGAACCGTTAACACTTCGTCCGGGTCGCCGCCGCGTACTGAAATGCGGCTGCCTTCATCTACCTGGTTTGTGCCCGGGAAAGTTGTTAACGCCCTGTAAAGATCCGCATCAGAACCGGGAATCCTTACAATTTCAAGCGGCGTAATGGTAACCGATGACTGCTCGCCCGAAGTAAATGAGCTTGCCGTTACAAGAATTTCTTCCGTCCGCACTTCAGATATGCGCAGCTGAACGTTTACTTCAACCGGTTTGCCCGGATCGACAATTACTTCCTGCCTCTTTTCATTATAATCTATAGCTGTAAAAAGTAATTCGACTTTACCGGATTTTGAAGTTTCAAATTCAAAGTAGCCTGTAGAATCGGCTGTTGCTCCGTCAATAGAGCCTTCAATAACTACATTTGCGCCGTTTAGCGGCGCGTTGCCTTTACCTTTTACTTTGCCGTAGATCTTTGTTTCTGTATCCTGAGCGTTTGTTATGTTAACAATGCACCCGGAAAGGAACAGAATGAAAATAAGAGTCAACCTCATAAATTTAATTCCCCTGATTATTTTTTAGTTTATAGTATTCTTTTTCTACCATATTTTCTTTAACCCCGATATAAGCTTTGGTAAAGCTAAAGAACAACCCGATACCCCATCCAAGCGATACGTATAGCGGCCAGATAAATTCGTATCTTCCGCTCCTGTATGAGCTAAACGCCCAGATAGCCCACAGGAAAAGATTAACAATGAGGTATGTTATCAAATACCTTTTGAAAGAAGCTCTTCTTTTTGCAATCTTCCACAGTTTCTCGTCTTTGTTTTCTAAGTTATCCATAATATTATTTGTTTTTATAAAATTATTTATTTAGTTCTGGTATTCGTTAATAGTCTTTCTGCTTTACTTTTTTTTGTTTTAGTAATTTGTCATTAGTAATTAGTAATTATTTTTTTATGATGCTCTCCAGCTTCTTTATGTATTCTTCAAACGCTTTTCTTCCGGTTTCTGTAATTTTATATCTTGTCATGGGTTTCCTGTCGACAAATTCCTTTCTCACAGAAATATAATTATGCTCTTCGAGTTTTTTTAAATGGACGCTAAGATTCCCGTCTGTCGCATTTATCTTTTCCCTGATAAAAGTAAATTCGGCCTCTTCAACGGAGATCAGCACCGCCATTATAGCGGTTCTTATCCGCGAGTGTATTACATCGTCTATTTCGTGGTAATTATAATCAGTCATTTAGCCTGAGCATTTATGCCAGTTGATTTAAGCCTGAACCGCGCCGCTTACGCCAAGCTCTCTTTTATATCTTTTATTCAAAATAATTCCGGGGATAGTCTGGAATAAGATCAGCATTATTGCAAATATCAAAAGAGTATGTACGCTTGGGAAGAAAAACAGCCCAATAGCTCCCGCCCACCATCCAAATGAAAGGGCCTTCTGCCATTTCAGCTGCTGAATTTCACCGCTGGCAAAATATGTAACGCCAAGAACGGTTGATATTATGGGGCAAATAAAAATTGCGTCATAAGCTCCTGATATTGTCCCGACAAAACCAAACATGAACATCGAAATTCCGCCTGCAAACCAAAGCGAGCCCAATAGCCTGCCGGCAAATGTCTTAACTGTTCTCTGCTTTTCCTTCCTGCGACCCCATATCATACTCACAACCGACGCGCTTATCATCGTAACAAACCACATAAAACCGGCGGAGTTCTGCGAAATGCTCATTAACGCCATTACATAGTTAGCTATAAGCGCAATGCTTACCACTACGCCCCAGAATATGTAATGCCAACCATTATTGCAAACAATTTTCCGGCTGTCTTCCATAATCGTTTTAATGACAGATAGCTCTAATTCTGCTTGTTTTGATTCCATAATAATTTAAAATAGTTTATTTGTTTGCCAGAATTTATCAATTCGTTGTTGAAGGTTTTGTTTTTCATCAACTCCAATCCATGACGAACTGACCGCATTATCCATTAACGTTTTCACATCGCTTAATTGAAAACCCATTTTATCCACGAATGCTTCATATTCTTCAGAGAGAGTATTGTTAAACATTTTGGGGTCGTCTGTGTTTAAAAAAACAACCAGTCCCTTTCTGTAAAAATCTTTTACCGGATGCTCTTCTATACTTTTCACAACCCCGGTTCTCACATTCGATAGCGGGCACATCTCGACCGGTATCTTATTTATTTTCAGATAGTCAACAAGTTTCTCATCCTCAAACGCCCTTGTTCCGTGGCCGATCCTATCAACCTTTAATTCTTTTACCGCTCCCCATATGCTCTCGCTTCCGGCCGCCTCGCCCGCGTGAGCTGAAGTTCTGAAACCAAACGATCTTGCTTTTTCAAAAACATCTTTAAATGTTCCCGGCGGAAACTCATGTTCCGAGCCGCCTATGCCGATACCAACCACTCCCATATCTTTAACTTCATTTATTTGGTGAAGCGTCCTCATTCCTTTTTCAGGGCCAAAATCCCTTACCATATCAGCAACAAGATTTATTTTTGTTTTTGAACCGGATGATTTGAATCCTTTAATTATCGCTTCTGTTATTTTTTGCGGCTCTAAACCTCTTCTTGCAAAGTCCGGAGGCGAGTAGAACGCCTCGGAGTAAATTATATTTTGTCTCTCTAGGTCCTTAGCAAATTCTGAAGCTATCAATGTAAAATCATCATACTCGTTGATAAACCTGTTTTTCCATATCCATGTCTGAATGAAGTGCGGGAAATCGATGTATTTAAATTTCTTGTGTAATTCTTCAATGTTTTTAACTTCGCTCGTCTCCTTGTATTTCTTCACAAGCTCCCAAAGGGCTTCTAAAGGAATTGAACCCTCAAGGTGAATATGCAATTCAACCTTGGGCATGGATCTGGTAAATTCAATTATGTTTTGTGAAAGCTCTTTCAAATTATTCCCACTTAAAGAATTTGATCGCGAAAAAGTAAACTACAACTCCCCAGCCCACAAGTATCAGCATTTCTTTTGGCAGAGTAAATATTGTCGCGCCGTCAAAAGCAATTTTCCTCAGCGCATCGTTAAGATAAGTGAGCGGCAGCGCCCTGCTGATGGGCTGAAGCCAGCCGGGGAAATTATCTATTGAAAAAAATGTTCCCGCAAGAAGAAATTGAGGCAGCGTTATTAAGTTTGCAATAGGAGGCACAGCGTTTACGCTCTTGGCGATATTTGAAACCATAAATCCAAATCCGAGGAAAACCAAAAGTCCCAAAACGGAAACTGCAAGCATGTTCAAAACCGTTACAACTCCGTTAACAAGAGTAAATCCAAAGAAGAAATGCCCGATGAGGATAATTATGATTGAGCCGCTTATCGAAAATATTAACCGGCTTAAGGCTTCACCAAGGATTATATATTTCCGTTTAATAGGAGTCGCGAAGAATCTTTTTATTACAAGCGTATCCCTGAGAAGTATGAAAACAAACGCTGTTCCGAATACTCCCGCGCTTAGAATTGAAAATCCGAGCTGGCCGGGAAGTATGAAATCGATTGTCTTGAACAGTCTGCCCTGAACGTCTGTTTCTTTAATTTCAACAACCTGCATTTCAGGCTTTTGGCCCTTTGAATTTACCCTGTCTATAACCTGCGCTAAGATCAGTTTGCATAGATTTGATTTCTCAGGAGTGGATTTATTTGTTTTTACTTCAACAGAAAATGCAGGGAATGTGCCTTCGGGATTTTTCTTAATATCAAGCACGGCGTCAAAATGTCCTTTTTCCAGGCTTTGAATAGTTGAATTGTCGTCTTCGGATTCTGCTATTCTGAAACTGCTTACCTGCAACAGGCTCTGGTAAACAGGATTATTTCTATCGCTGTTTTTTGTTACGGCAATATCAAACGAGCTTCTTCCCCCGCCGATAAATCCAAACACGACGATAAATATAAGCGGAAATACAAGCGAGAAAACTACGCTTGAAGGATTTCTTACTATGGAGCGAAGACTGGCTTTCGCAATGGCTAACATAGCGCGTATGTTGCTGTATTTTTTATTCATCTCTCAGCTCCTTACCTGTCAGGCTCAAAAATACATCTTCAAGCGACGCATGTTTAACCTGTTCGCTGCGTTTGAATCCGCCTTTTAACAGCTTATCTATTAAATTATTTGGTGAATCAATTGCGATTATCTTCCCGAGGTCAATTATTCCAACCCTGTCGCAAAGTTTTTCGGCTTCATCCATGTAATGCGTCGTCATCATAACGGTTGTTCCGTTTTTTCTAATGTCTTCTATCAGGTCCCATAGATTTCTCCTTGCCTGCGGGTCTAGCCCGGTTGTAGGTTCATCAAGAAATATTACTCTCGGACTGTTAATAATTGTAGTCGCAACAGCAAACCGCTGTTTTTGTCCACCGGAAAGTTTGTTGTAAATCGTATTTGCTTTTTCTTCAAGCCCGACTTTACGCAATATTTCATGCGCGCTTGCCTGAATATTATACAACCCACAGAAAAGATGAATTAGCTCAACCAAATTTAGATTCGGATAAAAACCCGATTGTTGTAACTGAACTCCAATAATTTTCTTTACTTCATCTTTATGTGAATCAACCGATAGCCCGTCGATTAAAACTTCACCGGAAGAATGTTCGCGAAGAGTCTCCATTATCTCAAGAGTTGTAGTTTTGCCTGCGCCATTGGGTCCCAGTAAACCGAATATTTCGCCTTCATAGACCTCAAAGCTGATTTCATCAACAGCCCTAAGCTCGCCGTAATCCTTCACAAGCCCTTTAACTTCAATTATTTTCTTGTCCGAAATCATCAATTAATACGATATTTTAGCTAATATTAACTTTGTTTTTTAAAGTACTTTACAAATATACCGCAGCATATATGATTTGTCAAGTATTGGCTAAATAAAAATCTCTAAACTAAAGTTTCTATTAGAAGTTAGATTATGGATTTGTTGATAAGAATCTATTGGCTATTTCCAACGTTCGACTCCAATTGGAGTCGAACGTTTGTAGAAAATATTTCTGCTACAGACATTCGACCCCTTCGGGGTCGCACTCTCATTGTCATCTCCATCCCTATTTAATCGGGAGAGATCCCTTATTAATTCATTACAGTTGTTTAGTGTTTTGATAACAAAAATCTGCCAGAGCTTTTTTTAGGAATGTATCGATTGCGAGGCCGCAAGATGGGGGCCGGTAGGGTCTATATAAAAAATCCTCAGTAACCTGTATTTTATTTATTTACTATTTACTATTTGTTAATTGTTTTACCATATATACAAATTCCATATTTTCTAGTCTTAGCTCTCCTATATGTTTACCGACAACAAATTTTTCTGTCTGTCCGGTTAAAACGTATCCCCTTCTTAAATAATAGTCAATTAATTCCTTCCTAACGCTTATAACTTTGATCTCCATTTGAACACAGCCAAAAATATCTTTTGCATACGCATCGCTTTTGTCCAATATTAACCTGCCAAGCTTTGCGTTCTGGTAATTAACATCTACTGAAAGCATCCCCAGGTAACATTTTCCGTTTTTCCTTTTTTCAAGATGAACGCATCCTGCAATTTTACCGTCTATAATACAAAGTAAAATCACATCATCAGGTTTAGCTATTATTTGTTCAATTCTCTCTTTTGAAATTCTAATACCTCCAAGCAGGTCCGCTTCAGATGTCCAGCCTTTCTTTGCGTTATCTCCGCGATAAACAGAATTTATCAGTTCGGTAATTGCCTGCGCGTCTGTAAGCTCAGCATTTCTGAATATTAGCTCAGTTTTATTTAATTCCATAACTGTACATTAATATTGGATTATTTGTTTCAGGTGGTACTCCATGTGGGCTGCGTAATCTTCAATTAGCCAACGCAGCGTTCTCATTCCGTTCAGCCCTTTGTACTCCGGCTTTTCTTCCGGCACGTAAACGCTGAACTCACCGCCCCCGCCTAAAAAGCATTCATACTCTAATTGCTCAGGGTTATAATAAGAAATCACATTAATTATATTTTTGTTTGTTGATTTCCAGAAATCCAGAAGGTCATCAAGAGCCATCTCCTGGTAATGTCCGGCTTTAACGCATTCAGCCTGCTTATATGTATTTACTTCAAATGGCTTTGGCGCATATTGAGCGTTAATGAACCTTATGAGATTGTTCATTGCTGAGTCGCATAAATGTCCCATAATCTCTTTCTTCGACCATTTGCCCGGAGCTCTTCTGAAATTAAGCTCTTCCTTTCCCAATGCATTTATCTTTTCAGGGACGGTTTGCAGCAGATAATTTAATCTTTCTATTGTTTTCTTCATAATATTATTCAGTTGCTGAAAATTAAAAAACAGCTATTGCATATACAATTCAATTTCATCAGAATAACTTAATTATCATTCATGAATTCTTCAGCTTTTTCCAGGAGCCATTTCTTATTCAGCAGCACTTTTTCGTTTGTTATCCCCTCTCTTAATCGGGCCGGATCCGCTCCTTTTGCGTCAATTCTGTATTTTACCATCTCCGCTATAAAGTTAAGGAAATTCAGGAAAGGGATTCCTCTTTCGTCTGTAACGGATTTGTTTTTTTTCAAAAAATGCTTTGATGAATCTATTAACGATAACGTCTGTTCAATATGTCCCAGCTCATAATGCGCTTTAAGCATTAAGAGCCTTATCTCGTATTTGAAATAAAAATGTTCGATCCTGACTTTGGAAACAAATTGCAGAGATTTTTCATTATTCCCTTTTTCAAAATTCAGCGAAGCATAGCTGAAGTTAAGAAAGTTGTCCTGATCTTCCGGTATCAATTTTTCAATATTACCGCGGATAAAATCTTCGACCCAGTTGAATTCTTTTAGATACAGCCCCACCAGCAGGATATTATAATATATTATTGAACTCATATAATTTGTGCTTTCCATAAATCCCCCGTCAGAAGCCAGCTGTTTCTTATGTATTTCGAACATCTCATTTATATATTCCCTTTTGCCCTTAAGATTTTGCTTAGTGCAATATGCGGTTAGATTAGCATAAAAATTATGCATGTCGGTTACAGTAAAAAACGGATGCGGTTCATTCATGATTTCTTTTAGCCTGAAAAAGTATGTCTCATCGTCTTCGGAATATATCATTTTAATGAGGCAGTTATAAATTTCTAACAATGAAGCATACTGATGACCTGTTTTCTTTGCGCCCGCAACGATGCCGTCAAGGTTTAAGTTCTTAATAAATTCTCTCATTATTACTGAGTCAGAACTTGTATTTTCAGCATGCTGTGTAATCGATATATTATATAACAAATAAGCTAAGTTTGTGAGCATAAACAATATCAGCGATTCGCTTTGCTCTACCAGCAATTTCGGGTCGCGTGTTTTGCTGTAAATATAATATTTGTAAAAATTCTGTATGTCAATCAGCTTCCATTTGTTGAAAAAGAATTCGGGGATCGGGTATTGGTTCATCTCCAAAGCTTTTGAAGTATAATTAAACCTCCTTTCAAATAACTTCTTTTGCCCCCTTGAGCCTAGTTCAGTTAATATGTCAAACGCCGGCGCCAATGATTTATCTTTTCTATAGCGGGATATACCAAGAAATTCTTCCGCAAGCTTTAGAGTTTCATAGCTAAGATATCTCATCTGTTTATCATCATATTTATTGCCGCCAAATATTTTTTTGTAAACAACTTTCTTCTCAAGGCACGGGTCATCATAACCGGGATGAGTTCCTTCAAGAAGGTTGAAGAGCTTTATTACTTTATCGCTCTTGTTAAAATACGGCGAATGAACAAATTTCTGAAAGCTATTGATCTCATAAACCGAAAAGGTTTTTAACAGGCTGATAAGCTGCGTATTATGCATATTTCTTGTTTAATGTTTTCTGACAATGTAAGCTCTTTTTAGTCCGAAATAAATGAAATAATGCATAATTCAAGGGATTTATTAATAATCATATCAATTAATTTTCTGACATTTCAGCTTAAAAATCTTTGCTTCCCCTTTGATTTCCAATGTATCTTTGTACGCTTTTGAATATCCACTGTGAGAAATCGATCCAACAAAGCGCTTCATTTTCCCCATCTCACAGTGGGCGGGCCAAACCCCCGTCATATCTTATTGACTTAAGATATTGGGGGTCCCTGGCCTGTTAAAAACTATAATAATAAATTTAACCAAAGGAGAAATAAACAAATGAAAAACAAATTCAATTCCGGGATGGCTTTGCTGGCGCTAATAATTTTTTCGCATACTCTATTTGCTGGCGGATGGATACAACAGCAAAGCTCTACAACCAATAATTTGTATTGGGTAAAGTTCACAAATAATTTAACTGGGTATGCCGTAGGCGATATTGGAACAATATTGAAAACCACCAACGGCGGTGTAAACTGGGTAAGCGAAACAAGCGGAACATCGGAGCCTCTGTTCTCCTGCAGCTTTTATGATGCCGATCATGGATGCGCAGTCGGAGGGACCGGCAAAATTCTTCTGACAACTAACGGCGGGGCTAACTGGAATGTTATAACTTCGCCCACCACTTCGGTGCTGGAGTCGGTGCAATTCCTCAATTCCAGTTTAGGTTATATTACAACGCTGGATGGACAGTGCCTATCAACTACAAACGGAGGAACAAGCTGGCAAATTATCTGTACGCAGATATCAACAAGAACAAATCACTACACACCATGCTTTGTAAACGCTGCCACAGGATTTATCGGCGAAGACGGAGGGTATGTAAGTAAAACAACAAACGGCGGCATAAACTGGGATGATGCCTATTCCGGGATCGGTTCAAACGACCCGCTTTACTGTGTAAATTTTGCGAACAGTCTTACAGGTTACACAACAGGAGCAAACGGTTCCATCTTCAGATCCACTGACGGAGCAAATAACTGGACGACAGATTATCTGAATAACTCTGATACCACGGTTTATTATGGCGTCTATACATTTAATGCAAACGTAATATATTTAGCCGCTGAGGCTGGAATTATTCTGGCGACAACAAATGGCGGTTCAACATGGTATACCGAACCAAGCGGTGTAAATACTAATATGTACAGCGTTCAGTTTACTTCAATAAATGAAGGGTGGGCTATTGGCCAGAACGGAGTTATACTTCATACAACCGACGGCGGCGCGATAGGAATTCAGTCAATTTCTTCGGAAATTCCAAAGGGATTTTCTCTATCGCAAAACTATCCAAATCCATTCAATCCGTCAACAAAAATAAGATTTGATATTTCCAAATCCTCAAATACTAAAATAGTTGTATATGATGCGATCGGTCGCGAGGTAGAAACGCTGGTAAACCAGATGTTAACTGCCGGCAAGTATGAAACAGACTGGAACGCTTCTAAATATTCCAGCGGAATTTATTTCTACAGATTGATAACAGGCGAATTTACAGAAGTGAAAAAGATGATTTTGATAAAATGATTTTGGGACTTCATCCCTCCTTTCTGCCGGGAGTTATTTCGTAAGGAGGGATGTTAATAATTAGATTAAATCAAACTAACTGTATTATAAATTAAACAAATCAAAATAATGAAAACAATTACAGCAATTTTCTTAGTCCTTTTTGTAACTGCGGGCTTTTCAAATCTTCAATCCCAAACCATACTTAAACCCAGTAAATTCTCAATCTCAGTTCAGGGCGGCGGGTTTTTACCAATGAGCGACGCTTCTGATATTTACAATACGGGAGGGATCGCAGGCATTGGGCTTAATTACAAAGCTAAAAAGAACATTGAAGTTTATCTTGACGCTGATTACAATTTTATCAATTATAAATCCACTGGCGTATTTGACGGTAGTCCTTCCATTTTTGATATTAAGGCCGGGGGCAGGTTCTTCTTCGGCAATGGAAAGTACCGGACATTTGTAGAAGGCGGCCCGGGAATATATATGTTCAAGACGCCGTCGTTAACATACACAACATCTCAAATAACAGGAATTCATATTGACCCAAAAAGCCATGATACTACTTACACATATTCGGATGTAAATACCACAATTCCATCGCAAACCACAACAAAATTCGGGATACATGCCGGACTCGGGGAAACTTTTAACATCGCGAAGAATATTGACCTTTATCTGAAAAGCGATTACAATATAGTGTTCACTTCAGGCTCCACCACAATGTATTTCGGAATTTTAGCGGGAGCAAAATTCGGTTTTTAATATGAAAGATTCAGACCACTGAACATCAAACTAATTTAAACACACGCACACTAAAATCACTTCGAATAAACAAAATAAGGCGTCTGAAAAGACGCCCTTTTAATTATTACTCCGAACAATCAATCGGTTGGCTTAAAATCATCGAATTTAATTACATATACGCCGTCAGTATCTTTTGTTGTGCCTTTGTAATCATAGTAGCCGTTAATATTAATATCAAACTTACCCGGGGCGAAAATTACATTTACCATTTTGTAAGGAACGTCGCCGGGGATATTATAAATATCCAGCTGCATATTTTGGTTATTATAAACTATTTTCACGCGCATTAAAAGCATACTGCAGAAAGTGCGTATATAAAAATGCGTCTTGTCTTTCCAGTCTATGTGTCCGTTTAAGTTAGAAATGTAAACTGTGTCTTTCTGCACCTGGTAATACTCTGGGTATTTCAATTTCATTCCGGGTTTAACTTCAGCGTCTTTATCCCAATAATAGCTGTCAAAATAAAATCCGCTAACATTCAGCCGGCTAAAATCGATGGTCTGGTTTGAGCTGTCTGTAAAACTGAACAATATTCCATCGCCGCACCTTTGGCTATAAACTTTACCCGATAGAATTATCAGAATGAAAACAGGCGCCAGCGCTTTCAGCAATTTAATATTTGATAAACTTTTCATAATGTTTTAAATATTTTAATAATTAAAGATATAGATCTCATATCTGATTTTAAACAGACTATTAAATTTTTTTAAGGTAAAAATTTTTGTAAATGTTTCAAAAAAACGATTAAGCTCTTTAAAATAATTCCATACTTGCAAAAATCTACATTTACAGTTAATTTGCAAAAAATCAATTAATTATGAAGCATGTTTTAGTAATTGTTTCAGTTTTTTTCACCCTGCTATCCTCAGCATTGGCGCAATCAAATGTAAATTACAAAAGTTTTAACCCGGGCTTAAGCAACGACACTTTATTATTTGACGGGGACTCGCCGCAAAAGGACCCGGGTAGTGCCGATAACTGTCCGGTTAAAGTCACTTACTCTAAAGGCCAGGTTAAAGGAAAAAGAATAGTTCAAAAAAAATTTCAAATTTGTAACGACCCGGGGCTTATGAATGTGGAAGAGGATGCCAACTTAGGCGAGGGCGATGTGCTGGCGCCCGGTTCAACCATATCAACCGGAGATAATTCTGCCGTACAATTACAAATGCTTGACGGCAGTATAATGAGAGTCGGGCCGAACAGCAGCTTCACATTAGGCGATTGTAATTTCGACGACCAGACTTCAACCTTCAACATCAAGGATCTAATGGGCCAGGCATGGCAGTCGGTTCAGCATGCGCTTGGGGGCGATGTAAATTACGGCATGAGCACAGGCAACGCCACAGCAGGCGTTAGAGGAACAAAGTACAGTTTGGAATATAAAGTAATAAACGGAGATTCAACTACCATACTAAGAGTGTACGAAGGCGTTGTTAACCTTCGCGCAAGTTTTGACAGATCCGATATTGGCAAAGAAATTGCATCTAAAACTCAGAAGCTTTTCGAGGACTACCAGGCCGGTAAGCTTACCCTACAGGATTATACAATGAAAGTTCAGGAACTCAATACGCTTAACGAGGTTTCTAAATTCAATATTGACGTTCAGGCTGGATTTGAAACCATGGTTGCCGGAGGCAAAACGCCAACCGAACCAAAACCATTTACGCCTGATGATAACGCATGGTTCGCAGATAAAAATTTTACAAAATAATTTCCTGAAGAGTTACTTCTTAATCCATTCGCTGTATAAAGTTTTATAGCCATCGGAATTAGCTCTGCAATAATCGTAGAACTTATGCAGATATTCCGTTCTATCGATTGCATACTGTTTATCATACGCCGGGAAATCATCGTCTTTGGTCAGGTCTATTCCGCCCAGCAAGTACTGCCTGCTGACGATATCTTCAAACGCAACGTTCTTTGCATTCTTCATCATGTCATACATAACCATAAATGTAGTGGTCCTGCCGTCGCCCGCGTGGCAATGAAAATGTATCCAGTTATCTCCGCTTAGCGAAGTTATATAATTAATAAATCTATCAACATCCTCAACCAGCGGCTGGCGGTGATCCGAAACAGTAAGGCGGTAATAATCGCCGCCAAACGATTTAACCAACTCCTCTTCCGTCACGGAAGTTTTCACTTCTCCGGGAATATCGGTATAACTCTCTATTGAATCATTCGCCTTATACTTCTTTTGAATTCTGAGTATTGTAATTTCTTTTGTATTCTTCAGGCTGTCCATTCTTTTCTTTTCGCCGTCGATAACCTGGCTTCGAGAAAGTCCCACGTTTGCCCAGTCATATTTTCCGTACCAGCTAATTGGCATGCCGTTAACAAAGCCGTGCGTTTCCTGTCGAAGGTCGATATCTATTAATCTTTTATCGCCGCATTGGTTTTTAATGAGAGGAAAGCTCTTATCTGAGAACTCTGCGCTGCCGGATATGTTAAGGCGGCTCAATCCGGTTGTATCGGGAGTTTCTTTATGGTCCCTTCTGAATTCTCCATCGGATCTTCGGAAGTTGCGGGGGAGAGAATCGGTGTATGGTTCATCAAGTATTAAGTAAACGGAATCGGCGTCCTGATGAAAAGAATTTCCGAACGCACCTGAATATGAAAACAAAATGCAAACAAAAAGAAATAATATATTCAATCTCATACCGGTTTAATGATATAATTTGAAAATTCCGGATTACCTGCGAAAAAAAAATGTAAGTTCAGGGCTAAAGCCCTTCATTTGGGTTTATCTTAACCCCCGGCATGAATGCCGGGGCTATTGCATAACGGTAATAAAAAAATAATAATTTTGTTGTTTGATCTTTTACTTTATGAACCTTACAAACTTTATAAACTTTACTTACTCTTAGCTGTCTTATTTTTCCCATTCACAGATGTTGAAACTACTGTCAAATCTTCAAGGCTGCCGGTAACTTTTTCAACTTCGTCCAAAATCTCACACGACTTAACCAGCGCTTTCATCCGCGTGTGGTCCTTATAGAGCGGACGGTCAGCGTCAAGATGCTCGACATATTTACGGATAACTTTCTTTGCAGAGCTTACTCCGGCGCCGTGTGTGAAATCATGGAAACCGAGCGCCTGCGCCGCGGCCATAAATTCTATCCCAAGAATTCCATAAGCGTTATCCAATATCTGTGTATTTTTTATCGCAGTGTTCATACCCATCGAAACAAAATCTTCCTGGTCAGCCGCAGCTGGAATCGACATTACCGACGCGGGAGCGGAGAGCATTCTTTGTTCGACAATTAATGTATCAGCGGTATACTGGCTAAGCATCATCCCTGAAAACATTCCGGCGCCTTTGGTTAAGAACGCGGGCAAGCCAACGCTTAATGCGGGATTTAGCAACCTGTTCAGTCTTCGTTCGGATAACACGCACACCATTGTGATAGCCGCGCTAACCATATCCATAGGTAATGATACCGGAGTACCCTGGAAATTCGCGCCTGTTAATGTTAATTTTTCGTCGGGTAAAAATATCGGGTTATCGCCAACGCCATTTAGCTCAGTTTCAACCTGCAGCTTTGCCCACGCGACCGCGTCATGCGCCGCGCCAATTACCTGCGGAGTTGAACGCATCGAATAAGCGTCCTGTACTTTTGTTTTAATTTTGCCCGTCAGTAAGTCGCTGCCCTTTAAGCATTTCATAATAGCTCTTGAGCTGCGCACTGCGCCTGCAAATCCTCTTAGTATATGCAGCTTTTCATTGTACGGTTTCAGGTTTGCCTGAAGCGCTTCAAGCGTCATAGCCGCAGCAATTTCAGCCTGCTTCAGCCAGCGGTTAACATCATACACCATAATTGCGCTCATTGCAGTAAGCAGGTTCGAGCCGTTAATTATCGCAAGCCCGTCTCTTGCCTGCAATCCCGGAATTTCAATTCCCGCTTTTTTGAAAGCTTCAGCGCCGGGCATTTGTTCGCCTTTATAAAACGCTTCGCCCTCGCCCATCATTAATAACGCAACCTGCGACATCGGCGCCAGATCGCCTGATGCGCCAACGGAACCTTTCTGGCAAACAACGGGGGTAACTCCCCTGTTAAGCATTTCAATTAATGTAAGAGTAATTTCGGGGCGGCATCCTGAGTTGCCGTGAGCGTGCACGTTAATTCTTCCGGCAATCGCGCCTCTCACAAATTCTATTGGAGCGGGGTCGCCTATTCCGGCCGAATGATTATAAATTAAATATCTCTGGAAATCTTTTACCTGTTCATCGTTAAGTACAATTTCCGAAAATTCGCCGATGCCTGTGTTAACGCCGTACATAATTTCGTGCGCTTTAATTTTTTCTTCAAGCATGGCCCTGCATATCTTAATACGTTCAAGCGCGTCCGGGTGAAGCTCAACTTTTTCCCCATCTCTGGCTATGCTCACAAGCTTTTCGGCTGTGAGCCCGTATCCATCAAGTATAACCGGCATATCTATCCTTTCATAAATTTTTTGTTACATACTACAAAAATAATGATAAGTAATCTGAGATTATAGTTTTAAATTCCTCTCTCTTAAGTATCATGAGAAATCTTTTGTCTCACCTTTCAATATGTTGATTTTATTTAATTTATAAAAATTTGCGGTTTCGTGCGATACAGTCAGATGAAACGTGAGATGGAGCTTTTTGTTTCGATTTTGATTTAGAATCAAAGTTTTATCTCTGAATTTTCGTCTCATTTCTCACCTACTAAATTGAGAATTCTTCAAGTTTATCAAATTCATCAGATTTAATCAAGAGTCAATATAATACAAGTGTATTAGTAAGTCAAGGTATAAATGTGCGTATGGTTTAACGAAGTTGCAGGTTGCAAGTTATCTCAAAATAAATGCTTTTGAGGTGTGAAATCGCAATCAAAAAACATTTAAGCGTCAGGGCTAAAGCCCTGTCTTTTTTTTTATATAAAACCCCGACCTAAAGGTCGGGGCTATTATCATGAAAAAATTAATATTTTTACCGGCCAGAAAACTCAAAAGCGTTTAAAGTTAATAATTGAATAGAAATATTCTAAAATTAGAAGTAATTTGTTTCTAATCATTCAGGAGTTTGTTATGATTATTAAACTTATTTTTACAGTCCTTTTTCTTTCAACGCCTTTATTTTCAATCTGCCAGCAAATTCATAAAATCGACACTGTTAAACACTGAATAATATAGTAAAGATTATTCATCCGATGACATTTTGAGTCATAGGATGATAGAATATTAATCCCATTATATGCTACTTTAAATAAAACATAAAATGAAATCTCTACTAAAGTATTATATAACTATTGTAAAAAAATATAAATTATTCTGTTTTTTAAGTATATTGACTACAGTGGTCAACGCTGTTCTTCAGGTTTTCATTCCTTTATTTTTTAAATTCTACATAGATAAAATTAGTTTAGGCTTTAATATTTATAATGCCTTAATCTATCTGGGATTGTTTATGGGTCTTTTATCAATAGTTAATTTTACATCTGTTCTATGGCATTATTTGACTACAAAATTCGGCGGAATAATACTTTATGAATTACGGCAGAATTTAATAAATAAATTAAATATTATTGATTACGAAAAGATCAGTGAAATTGGATTTGACAAAATAAAGAACATCTTATTTTTTGATACATTAAATGTTTTTAGAAATATAGGTAATTATGTAATTCAATTTTCAGCAAAACTATTAATAATAATATTCATATTAATAATATTTGCCTTTGTCAATTTTCAAATATTTCTAATTGTGATAGCTGCATTTACACTAGGCTTATTAGTATCCCATTACTCAAGAAAAATCATTGAAAGGTCTTCGGGTTTGGTTAATCTTGAACTAAAAAAGAATAATTCCTTTTTGAACAACTATGTTGACAGCATTAAATTAATAAAAACAAATCCCGTTTTTAATTACTTTAACAAAAAACACAGCGAAGTAACGCAAGATTTTATCCATGAGGCTTTAAAAAGCGATAAGACACTGGTATTTTATAGAAATATACTTGGTAACTTGAATTATGTATTCATATTAATTTTGATATCGTATTTCATATTTATATCAAGTTCTAATTTAAGCATTGGCAATATCGTTTTGTTAATGTTTTATACTAATATAATTTTCTCATACTCTCAGGAAATTGATCTTTTATATTCATCAATCGGAGAAAACCTTCCATCTCTGGACCATGTAAATAATATATTGACGATAAAAGATGATGAAATTGGCGACCAAACAACAATTAATAAAATTGAAAGGATTGAATTACAAAATATAAGTTTTAAATATAGTTCCCGTGAATTCTATATATTAAAAGAAATCAGTAATACATTCAATAAAGGTGATGTGGTAAAAATCACCGGGTCAAACGGATGCGGGAAAACTACTTTTGTAAATTTAATAACAGGGTTGCTAAAACCTATTTCGGGCTCGATTTTATTCAATTCAATAAAACAAACAGAAATTGAGAAAGAAAAATTGAAATCCAGTATTTTGTTTATAGGTCAGGATGAAATTTTTATCAACGATTCCTTAATCAATTATTTTAACATAATTGCCGGGAAAAAAGTAGAAAGTAATCTGATAAATGAATTATTAAATGAAATTGAGTTTTTTGAACAGGATATAAATAATGTTGATAGCCTTAAACTGGATCTAAAGGGTGAATCAATATCCCTGGGTCAAAGAAAAAAAATCCTGATATTGAAGTTGCTTCTTAGATTTCCTGCTTCTGATGTAATTATTATTGACGAATTAGATGCCAACCTTGATATACAATCTCAATCCAAACTACAAAAAATAAAGGAGCAACTCTTTAAAGACACAGACAAAATTGTATTCGAAATTTCTCATAAAAAAGACAATTCCGAATATTACAATAGATTCTTTAATGTTGCAAATTCTCAATTGACAGAGTATTACCCTGCTCAGGAAAATATATAATTAATTTTTGAAAAATTTTACAAGAGTCTCTTATGAGATGGTGATTTCGTAGCGCCTGCCCAACAGCAGACAAGCGACTCCCATGTCGCTTGCCGCCTTTGGAGGGCGCCTACGAATAAAAAGCTGTCCGATCGACAAGATTTCTTATTATCATACATATTTACACTATTGAACATTCAGGTCTGGATTCCCGCCTTCGCGGGAATGACACAAAAAGAGAAAGGCGACCAATTGGCCGCCTTAATCAAATAAATCAGAATGAGAACCTGTTCTTTCCAGCATTAATTCATCGCCTTCAATTCTATATATTAAAAGCCAATCCGGTTCAATGTGACATTCTCTTCGGCCCTTGAAAGGTCCAATTAATATATGGTCTTTATATTTTGGATCCAATTTTTCATTATTAAACATCTTGCGAATAACAAAATCAAGCTTTTCAGTTTTTTTGCCCCGTTTAGACATCAATTTATAATCTTTCTTAAATTGACTTGTTCTGGTTATGATTTTCATTAGTCTTGCAAGTCTTTGAGTAAGTCTTCAACATTCTTAAACGATTTTAAACCTTTTTTATTATCAGACCTTACAAACGTTTCTCTGGTTACTTTATTTGGGATTTTTATCTCAAATGGTATACCTTTTCTCAACCTTACCTGTTTGTAAAATATATTAATAGCATCTGTTGAGCTTAACCCTAATTTTTTAAAAATGGATTCAACTTCTTTTTTCAGTTTTGGCTCAGTACGAGCTCTAATCATCGCTGTTTTAGGCATATCTTTGCTCCTCATTTTACAAATGTATCTCAATTGAGATACAAATGCAATAGAAATAAAATATGGCCAAGAGCCGCCTCCACATCAAAACAGAGTCGCAGACCGGGAAAGAATATAAAGAAAATACAGGTTAACAAAGTAAAGATTATTCATCCGATGACGCTGGAGTCATCGGATGATAGGACACCAGAGTCTTCTTCGGCAGGCTCCGATGTGTAGGGATTTTGGATTAGATCCCCGCTCCCCGATCAGGTCGGGGACAAGCTTCACGGGGATGACAAAGAGCTAAATAAAAAAAGGCGACCGATTGGCCGCCTTTAATTCGTAATTCTAAATTATTAATTCCTAATTCACACTCACGC
>CAZMRG010000004.1:28541-56642 GCA_964568655.1 uncultured Ignavibacteriales bacterium
GCGTTATCCCATGCGCCTCCGGCGTTAGCCATGAACATCGCCTGGAACAGGCCGAACATCGCGATCGAGATCAGGAAGCTGACAAAGAATGAAACAGGTTCAGGCGATTTGCCCGGCGCCGAGAAAAATGCAAAAGCCAAAGCAAATGAAAATATCGCGACAAATATGTTGAACATACCTGTCTGCGCGTACTTGGTGCAAATTTTAACAACTTCTTTTGAAGTTTCAATAGATGCGCTCATTCCCGCGTTCTCATCAAGATTAATATTTTTCTTGATGTACTCAACGGCTCTGTAAGCGCCTGTTGTAACCGCCTGGATAGATGCGCCGGTAAACCAGTAAACTACCGCGCCGCCGCAAAGGAATCCCAGAATCGAATACGGGTTCAATATACTAAGTATCGCCTCCGGCTGAATGCCAAGCGTTTGCTTTATTACAAGTATTAACGAAAATATCATGGTTGTGGCGCCTACTACCGCGGTGCCTATTAACACAGGTTTTGCCGTAGCTTTAAATGTATTGCCCGCGCCGTCGTTTGCTTCCAGGTAATGTTTTGCTTTTTCAAAATCAGGTTTGAATCCAAATTTACTTTCTATTTCAGCGGATATATTCGGACGCGTTTCTATTAAAGAAAGTTCATATATTGACTGAGCGTTATCTGTAACAGGTCCGTAGCTATCAACCGCGATTGTAACAGGTCCCATACCAAGCATACCGAATGCGACCAAACCGAATGCGAAAATTGACGCATAAGCGGGAATCATATCCGCGCCAATCGAGTTTGACGCAACGTATGCGATAAGCATAAGAACAAAGAAAACCATTCCCTGCCAGAACGCAGAAAAGTTTCCGGCGACAAGTCCGGAAAGAATTGTGAGTGATGAACCGCCTTCTCTGGATGCGGTTACAATTTCTTTAACGTGTTTCGATTTTGGGCTTGTAAATATTTTTGTAAACTCGGGTATCAGCGCCGCGCCTAAAGTTCCGCAGCTGATAATTATAGAAAGCACCAGCCACAGGTTATTGGCAAGATGCCCGATCAAAACATAGCTGATAGCAAAAGTTACTATTATCGAAACAATTGATGTGATCCAGACAAGCGAAGTGAGCGGAGCCTCGAAATCAAATTCCTCGCTTTTGCCGTATTTCGCATTGGAATAAATGCTGTTTATGTAATATGAAATTATTGATGTAACTATCATCAGGATACGCATTGCGAATATCCATGTAAGAAGCTCTTTCTGGTATTCAATGTTTGTGACCGCGAGAACAATAAAGCTGATAAGCGCTACGCCTGTTACGCCGTAGGTTTCAAATCCATCAGCGGTAGGTCCGACCGAATCGCCCGCATTATCGCCGGTGCAATCCGCAATAACGCCGGGGTTGCGCGGGTCATCTTCTTTAATTTTGAAAACAATTTTCATTAAGTCTGAGCCGATATCGGCGATCTTTGTAAATATACCGCCGGCAATTCTAAGCGCGCTGGCTCCAAGCGACTCGCCCACCGCGAACCCGATAAAACATGAACCTGCATACTCTCTTGGAATAAAAAGCAGGATAATTAACATCATTATAAGCTCGACGCACACAAGCATAACGCCAATGCTCATACCCGCATACAGCGGAATATTGAGCAGCTTAATGGGTTTTCTCTCCAGCGAAGCGAATGCCATACGGCTGTTCGCCAATGTATTCATACGAATGCCGAATGCCGCCACGCTGTACGAGCCGAGTATTCCGACGACCGTCCATGAAATAATTAATACTACGCCGCCAACTCCGGTATGCTGAAGGAAACCAAAGTAGAACGACATACACGCTGCGATAAACACAAAAAGTATTGCAAGGAATTTACCCTGCTGCTGGAGATATGTTTTACATGTAGCGTAAATAATTGCCGCAACGTCAAGCATTGAGTCATGCGCTTTAAGCTTCTTAACTTTCCAGAACATGGTCAAACCGAAAACCAGTCCGAGGGCGCATATTATAAGCCCCATTGTCAGCAGGTAGTTCTGGTTTGGATTCAGATCGGGAATTTTAAGGTCGGCTTCGCTTGCAAAAGCGCTTGCGGTTGCTGCCAGGAAAAAGAAAACGCTTAATAGAAATTTTTTCATATTATGATAATTGCTGGTTTTATTTTACTAGATTTGGAATTCTTATTTTTACCTCACCCCCCGCCGCTTACGCGTCACCCCCTCTCCATGTGGAGAGGGGGTTGGGGGGAGAGGTATCAATTCAAAAAACTCTTATTAAAGTTATTCATGGTTTCGCCGATACCGTCTTTCACAAAACTAAGAACCGCATCTTTGGCGGCTGTGACTATCTTATCAAGGTCTTTGGTCTCACCGGCAGAAAATTCATCAAGAACATATTCAGCTAAATCGTAAGAGCCGTCTTCAGTTTTCACCTTTTCAAGCTCAGTTTCAGTCTTTATCCCTATTCTAAGCCTTGGTATCTCTTCGCTTTCAAATTCGAAGATAACGGATTTTATTCCGTTCTGTCCGCCGTCGCTTCCCGAGGGCCTTGTTCTCAGCGTTCCGAATTCAAGATTAACATCATCGTATACTACAAGTATTTTTTCTTTGGGTACTTCGAAGCGTTCAGAAAAATCCTTTACCGCTCTTCCGCTCAGGTTCATGTATGTCATCGGTTTCAACAGGACCACTTTTTCATCGTTATACTCTGCCAGTCCCGCCATGAAAAGTTCTTCTTTGGCGTTAAGCGGTGTTTTAAAGAAATCCGCGAGTTTATCTATAACCATAAACCCAATATTGTGTCTTGTGTTGTGATACTTTGTTCCGGGGTTGCCTAAACCAGCAATCAGGTACATTATTAAAAGGGACTACCGTTATTTCTTTTCTTTTTCTTTTCCCTTACCTTCTTCTTCTTCTTCATCCTTCTTACCCTTAGCAATTACTTCGGGTTCGGCAACGGCTTCAGCGCCTTCAACAGCCGCAGTTTCAGGCGTTTCAACCTTTTCAACTGCAGGCGGTACAACTGAAACTATAGTAGAATCAGGATTATCAAGAATTTCAAAGTTCACAAGCGTAATATCGCTAACGTGAATTGAGTCGCCAATCTTCAGGCTTTCAATATTAATATCTATGTGAGAAGGTATATCTTTAGGCAAACATTCTACTTCGACCTTATGCATAGTGTGCTGAACAACTCCGCCGTCTTTTATGCCGACGGGAGCGCCAACCAGTACAAGCGGAATTTCGATCTTGATGGTTTCGTTCTCAGAAATCCCGAGAAGGTCAAAATGAACGGGCCTGTCGGAGATCGGGTCGAACTGAACATCTTTTAAAATGCAGCTGTAAACGCCGGTTGCGCCTTCAATGTTGAGGTTAATTATTTTCACATCAGATGTGTGCGTAAAAGTTTTTAATACAGTTTCTTTTACGTATATAGGTATGGGTTTAATCTCTCTTGAATAGATCACGCCGGGAATATTACCCTTTTTCCTGTTACCTTTTACCGTAGATTTTCCTACATCTTCCCTTTTTAATGCGGTTAGATTAGTCGCTGCCATTATAGATATTCCTTTAAATATTTAAAAAATCGAAATGTTACGAATCCCAAAAATAGCAAAAATTGAGGATTTAGTCAATGTACGAAAAAGTGGAGATAGAGGCAAAAGAAGCAAAAAAAAGCCAATTCGAGCTATTTAAAATCTATAGCTGAACCCAAGAATAGGAACCCTGGGGAACTGGAAATTGGATCTGACCTCGCGATAGTAGTTGCTCCAGTAATAATCGTAATAATTTACCGCGTTCAGCACATTAATCAGCTCAATATATACTGTTAACTGGGTCTTGCCAATAAGAGTCTGGTAGTCGACCCTGAAATCAAGCCTCGAGTACTCAGGCATCTCAGCTTTATTATACTGAGTTTTATCATAAATACCCGTGTATGAATCAAGCGACTTGCTTACATCAAACGGAGTATACGGACGCCCGCCCGCATATTTATATCTGGCGCTTAAACTTAAACCAAATCTGGTTTTGTACCCGATAATTGCCGTGACCTGGTCGTGCGGATCAAACTCCGCAGGCTGCACGTCCCCGGCAAGCGCTAAAAAGGCGGATTTAGTATGCGAGTAGCTCAGAGTCCAGTAGAAACCGTTTCCGGAATTTTTTCTCTGAAAGGTGAATTCAATTCCTGTAAAATATCCGTTACCCGAGCTTACGGCGCGGTCAAGAAAATTCGGGTAGATATCCACGCCGCTGTTCACGTAAATATAGTTTGGGTCATAAACGCTGACGGGGTAATTGTAATATTGCTTCAGATATGGTTCAACGGTGAATTTCATATCATTGGAGATATAATGTTCGAATCCCAGGACTATTTCATCAACCCTGATAAATTTCAGATCCTTATTGTGTTCATCGGAAATAACCCAGAGCATTTCAGGCGACTGGTAATAAATTCCGGCGCTGGCATTTAATATATTTGATGTAGAAAGACTATATGTAATTCCAATTCGCGGCGAGAAACAGTACCTGTCATTTATCATCGCGAAGTAATCAAACCTCACGCCTGTATTTAATTTGAGCTTTCCTTTAAGCAAAGTTGAAACTAAGTTGAATCCGCCGTTAATTTTAAATGTATTCAGGTCGGTATTAATATCAACTTCAGGAGAATAATAGTTGGATGAATTCAAACCGCCCATTTTATAGACAATATACTTCGAATTGTAAAAATGCGACGCAGCAAATACATCCAGGTTAAACTGCCTGTTGAACCTGTATATGAAATCCTGTTTAACGAATACATCGTTATCGCTTATATTAAGATTGAAATTATTATAATTCACATTGTAGTAATTCCAGTTATAACCTGCGGTAAAATGGTATTCGGAATTCAATCCGTTCTTTGTGTAATTAAACCCGGTGGTAAGAATTTTCGCGTGAATTGTATCGTACATATAGTCGCCGGTCTTAATAGGAATGGCATTATCGGTCGCAAATAATCCTGAAACGCTTATTTTATCCGTTTTGGAAATATCATAATTAAGCTTCAGGTTAAAATCCCAGTATTCCGGAATGATATCCGTATTCAGCTGTTCTTTAATTAATTCAAGGTAGCTTCTTCTCACAGAAAACATATATGAAGATTTTGAACTGATGGGCCCCTCAAAAAATCCGCCGAAGCCCGTTGCGGAAATGTTCAGGTCGCGGATCTGTTTTTCTTTGCTGCCTTCGCGCAGCTTTATATCCATAACGCTGGAAAGCTTATCGCCGTAAATTGCGGGGAAACCGCCGCTGTAAAAATCGACGTTATCAACAAGCTTAAGGTTAATGTAACTCAGCAGTCCGTTTGTTGTGCCGGGCGGGCCGTAATGATTTGGATTCTGAACCTCAACGCCGTCGATAAGGGTCAGGTTCTCAGCCGGCGAGCCGCCGCGCACTATAATCTCGTTCTGGATATCGTTGCCTATTGAGACGCCGGGCGAGCTTGCGAAATATCTTACAACATCCTCCACTGCGCCGGGAGTTTTTCTTATCTCTTCGTAAACTGCATTGGAATAGCTTGTTGTCTGCTCATCTTTCTTCTTAAAATATTTCTCCCTCACATCTATTGTATCGGTCACCGTTTCAAACGGCGCAAGCAAAATATCTGCATACAAAGTATCGGCTGAACAATTTGTTTTTACAAAAATATCTCTGGATGAATATCCTTCTTTGGAAATTATGAGCCTGTAAGAACCGGGGGAAATGTTAACAAAAATAAAAGCGCCTTCGCCATTGGAGTAGCCTGTTTTTCCGTAACCGTCAATTTCTATTTTCGTTAAAGCTATTGGGTTTCCGCTGAGGCTGTCTTTGATAGTCCCGGATATTCTGCACTGTGGAAAAGCTGTATTACCTGCAAAAAAGAGGGTAATTACAATAAAAATAAAAGTCTTCACTCTTTATGTCAGTGATTTTACTAATATATTTCAATATTTTGCTTAAGTAAATGATGAATTTTAAGACCTTTATACTGCTGGCTTCATTGCTGATTTCGGGGACCATGCTTCTTGAAGGGTGCCTTGATGCGCCTGTTATGCCTACTGGAAGTATTAGCGGTAAAATATATGATAACCAGGGCTTTCCTGTTATCGAGTCATTAGCCAGCGCCGGCGACTACCCTATTGCACAAACAAACTTGAATGGAGACTTTGTTCTCAATGATGTAAAATTCCCGTATGACCTGGTTATAGGAAGGTATGGAGGAATGGAGTCAAAATACCTGGGCTTGATGTCAAAAGCGCCGGTTGCATATGATTTTTCTATCTTTAATATACCAAAGTTTTTTTGGGTGCAATTGACATTCCCGCCTATTCAAGCAGACAAAGTAGTTTTTATGAAGTTTGTCAGTTCAGACTGCTTTGGACAAGAAGGCGTTAAAGAATATTTCCATACCGGGGAATTCAGAGGGGGACTTGTTCTAACATTCCCGCAATCGTCTGATGAAATAAGCGGATATATTTTGTATCTGGAGGCAACCTTGGATGAATCGGGAGAAAACATAATCTCTTACGATAAATTCGGGACGAAGAATGTAACATTGCATCTGAAACTTGATGAAGAAGCTGTGAGTTTTTCAGATAACGACATAAAAAACATCAGACTGCAATCAAGAATTGGATTCAATGTGTTAATGCCGAATAATTATGAAAACATAGAAACAAAATACTACATTAACTTCCCCTCAATGGATGGTCGTTCTGACATAGAGCTTGGAGGAACAAAGGATTTGTCGGGTTCAATATTGGTTCCGGTTATGGATGGAGTTGATTACCGTATCAAAGTTTCAAATTTTTATTATGAGCCGCCTTGTAATAATAGATATTCTATTTCAGGCCGCAAGTGGGAGTTTGTAAACCCCGGTGAAAATGTTACTATCGTTCATAACAATCCTATAGAGCTGCTGGCGCCGGTAAACGGGCAGCATGATATATCCGATACATCTTCATTCACAATTTCTGATCCGGGTGAAAAAGGGGTTTATGTTTACACGTTTTCCACCAGATGGCTAGATGTTTCTCTTTACACTGACAGGACTTCAATAAAATTCAGGGATATCCGGTCCCGGCTGATAGGCTATGGCGCTAATCAACTGTGCTATTGGTCCGTGCAAAAATATCCCGGGTTCAATTCAATTGACGAATTTGTCTCAGTAAATTACCCGTATGATAAAAGATATAATTCTATTCCATCTTCAGGGGTCTCGGAATTCACAACCGCGCCGTAAATTATGAAGAGTCTTAAAATTATCATAATATTATTTGCTTTATCATGCGGGACCGCCTTATTTAATGGGTGCCTTGACGCGCCGGTGGCGCCAATAGGAAATGTAAACGGAAAAGTTTATGATCGCTATGGATACCCGGCTTATTACTCTGTTATAAGCGAAGGCGATTACCCAATAGCCAAACCCGATTATAAGGGAAATTTCACTTTTGACGGCATTAAATATCCATATGACCTGGTTGTTGGATCTGAACCTCAAAACGAATCGAAATATATTGGCTTAAGCTCTAATATCGCAATTGTTTATGATTATATAGGATTTGACATTCCCGCATTAAATTACAGAATTGCCGTTTCTTTCCCTCCCCTTAAATCACAAAAAACTCTTTTTATAAATTTTTTAAGCGCTGATAATTTTAAGCAGCTAAACTATACCGGTGCATTTTATCGGGGCGACTCGTTGTTCGGAATTGGTTTTTATATGCATGGATTAAATCCTCAGATTAACGGTAAATTAATGTATTTGGAGGCTTCAACGGATGGCTCAGGCAGGATAATCTCTTATGATAAATTTGGTATTAAGAATGTAACTTTGTACACGAACGAATTAGACCAGCGCTTTGATTTTTCGCCGGATGAAATAAACCATACGCCTGAAACGGGGACATTAAACTTCACTGTAACCGCGCCAAATAATCTGGACACACGTTTTACAGATTGTTTTATCAATTTCCCTTCACTGAATAATTGCTCTGACATAATGTTAGAGGAAATTGCGTATGAAAATTCAGGCTCGTTCAATGTGCCGGTTTTTACAGGGATAGACTATCGGTTTAAGATGAATAATATTTATTATAACTGGCCGGTATATAATCCATTTAAAAAAACCGGGCAAAAATGGGAATTCGCCAAACCGGGGAATAATGTAACCATAACCCATGACGCTCCTATAGTTCTATTGACGCCTCCGGATCGGCAAAACAGCGTTTCAGATTCAACAACTTTCTCAATTTTTGATCCGGGAGAAAAAGGCGTTTATGTATTTAAATTCTTTGATGGAATGGAATCAACCGAAACTTCTGTCTTTACAGACAAAACTTCATTCAAATTCGCTGAGCTAAGATCAAGGCTTGTGAATTTTCCGCACAACTATACGTCTTACTGGTGCGTCATTAAATATCCGAAATACACAACTATTAATGATTTTGTGGCCGTAAATTATGTTACAGACGACCTGTATAATTCAATCCCCTGCTCGCAAACTTTTATTTTCACAACCGCGCCGTAACTTACTTCAGCCACTTGTTTTCGCGGTACCAGTCGATTGTGTTTTTAAATCCCTCTTCAAGTGTAAACTTTTCTTTAAAACCTAAATCATGTTTCGCTTTATCCACCGAACATATCCAGTAAGCCTGCGTTATTTCTTTTACTTTTTCCCTGTTAAGTATCACCGGTTTCGTGGACATATAACCAAATACTTCCGAGAAAAATCCAACCACATGCACAGCAAAATGCGGGATGACAATTTTCAATGTTTTCTTCCCAAGAAGCCGCTGTGTAATCTCCCCTACTTCCCGCCAGTTGTAAAATTTCTCTGATGAAATGAAATAAATATTTGATTTCGCCTTATCGGATTCCCCGGCAAGTATAATTCCGTCAACCAGATCCACAGCATGTATCAGGCTTATCATTTTATTTTCAAAACCGATCAGCGGCTGCAATCCCCTGCTCATCGCTTTGAAGTATTCATATATCGCATAATCTCTGGGGCCGTAAACAGCAGGCGGGCGGACAACGGTGCAATTCAGCTTATCAAAATAAGTCCTGACAATTTTTTCCGCTTCCATTTTTGATTTACCGTAAGTTGTTAACGGGCGGTAATCGCGGGTTTCATCGATTGGCTTTCCGTCAAATGACGGTCCGGCGGCGGCCTGCGAGCTGATGTGAATAAACTTCTTTAATCCAGGGTTGGCGGCAAGCGTTATTTCGAGCAGGCTTTTTGTAGCGTCTACGTTGCCGCGATAGAAATCTTCTTTCTTTTTGGCAAATGTAACTCCCGCGATATGATATACATAGTCCGTATTTTTTAACTCAGGCGTTAAAGCTTCTTTATCAAACAAATCGCCGTAAATAAATTCAACGCCTTTATCTTTAAGCCATTTTAAGTTGCTGGTTTTTCTTACTAAACATTTTATTTCATAGTTCTTTTTCAGCAATTGGTCAACAAGATGCGAACCTATAAATCCTGTTGCGCCTGTAATGAACGCTCTAGCCACAGTAACTTCCTTGTTATAATTTTCTAAATTCAGTAAATTTACTCATCTGCCGGATTTTGCTAAGGCAAACAAACTCAAACATATTTATTAAAAACGGAAGATACAATTTGATTATGCCGGCATGGCGCCGGAATCGCTGATTTTCCGTTGAAAGGAGCGATATTTCGTGGATTTATTCCAAAAGTGTTTTGATTTTACAAGAGCTGACTTGGTGAAGGAATCGGGGCTTTACCCCTATTTTCGCCCTATTGAAGAGAATGAAGGGCCTGTTGTACAAATAGAAGGCAAAAAGAAAATAATGGCGGGTTCCAATAATTACCTGGGACTTACATCGCATCCAAAAGTAAAAGAAGCCGCAATTAAGGCTATAGAAAAATACGGAACAGGCTGCAGCGGCTCGCGCTACTTAACCGGGACGCTGGACCTGCACATTGAGCTTGAAAAAAGACTGGCTAAGTTCTTCGGCACAGAAGCGGTCCTTTTGTTTTCAACCGGGTACCAGACAGCCCAGGGAATTATCCCTACATTAGTGCAAAAAGGCGAATATGTTATTTCGGATAAAGACAACCATGCATGCATAGTAGCCGCCGACTTAATGGCAAAAGGCGGTTTTGCGGAGTTCAAGCGCTATAAGCATAATGACATGGAGGACCTGGAAGCTGTACTGAAAAGAATTCCGAAGGATAAATCAAAGCTTATAGTATCTGACGGCGTATTTTCAACAACCGGGGAAATTGTTCATTTACCAAGAATTAAAGAACTTGCAGATGAATTCGGCGCTAGAATAATGATAGATGACGCTCATGCTGTTGGAGTTATCGGAAAAGGCGGACGCGGAACGGGTTCTTATTATAACATGATGGATAAGGTAGATATCACAATGGGAACCTTCTCCAAAACATTCGCGTCGCTTGGCGGTTTTATGGCGGCGTCTGAAAGAGTCATTAATTATGTGAAACACTGGGCGCCGGCGCTTATATTCAGCGCATCGCCAACCCCGGCCTCGGTAGCGGCCGCTATGGCTGCGCTTGAAATTCTTGAGGCTGAACCCGAGCGCGTTACAAGGCTTATCCAAAACGCCAATCACATGCGCGAAGGATTTAAAAAGCTTGGCTTTACTATACTCGAAAGCGAAACCGCGGTTGTGCCCGTAATTATCGGGGATGACGAGAGAACTTTTATTTTCTGGCGCAAGCTCTATGATGCAGGCGTGTTTACAAATGCATTTATATCACCGGGCGTTCCGCCGGGTATGGCTATGCTAAGAACGTCATACATGTCGACTCATGAAATGGAACACTTAGACAGGATACTGCAGCTATTCGGAGAGATCGGGAAAGAATTGGGCATAATAAAATAGGCTAAGGCCGCCTGTTTGAAACATTTATTTAAATTACGCAAGGAATTATATCAGACATATGACAACGGATAAGAACCCGTCAGTTTTCAAAATCACAAAATATATATTATTGCTGGCCGCGCTTGTTTTTGTTTCATCATGCTCAAAAAACGACGACAAACCGGTTACAGAAAAACAGAAACAAACCGTGCAAAATCCTGATACGCAGACTGACGACCAAACTTCGCCGGCCGATACGAACCTTACGCCGGAAGAGAAATTCTCAACATCTATAATGACCGACTTCCTTGATGAGCTTGAAGACGAGGACCTGCAGGGATTTCTTGAAGACGAAGTATTCAAATTCCAGAACAACTACACGGGGGCGGCGGTTATTAGCCTTACTTCAAGCACATGGCTGCTCTCGCTTGAAAAAGACAATAATGTTAAGAACTACATTATCCAAAAATATGTCGATTTCAAGACAAACGATTATTATTTCACAATGAATGAAACTAATTTGAAAATTCCTGATATTAGTTCTCATAGCGGCGGGAAAACAGGCGCCGGGCAATAATTTAATTTCTACATTATCATGAAAAAAATAATATTAGCTTTATTTATCTTTTTTGCTGCATCATGCGCATATTCACAGACTGTTATTAACGCTGCGGACGCAAAGGACCATGTTGGCGAGACTGTAATGGTAAAAGGAAAAGTGGCGGATGTGTTCACTTCTCAAAAGGGCAGGACCCTGATAAATTTCGACGATAAGTATCCTAACCAGACTTTCACTGTGGTAATTAACGAAGATACTAAAATTGATTTCAGCGCTATAACGGCGGGGTCTACTTTAACCGTGAACGGACTCATAAAAGTTTATAAAGATAAACCTGAAATAATTATTGAAACACAGGACCAGATCGTAAAAGTAGAATGATTCGTCAGATTAAAGATTAAGACAAACCCAGAGTAGTTTTTGATCATCCGATGACGTTTGTTAATCGTAATCTGATAATCTTTAATCTGATAATCTAGAAAAGCCTTGCGTGTTCAACCATAATGCACCTGTTCTGTACGACTTTTATTCCGGCCTTTTCTAACATTTTCGCAGCCTCATCATTATATATTCCCAGCTGGAACCAAACATATTTAGGCAACGGATCCATTTTCAAAATTTCTTTGGCATGTTCAACAAGAAATTCAGGCCTTCTGAAAATATCAACAAGGTCGATCCCGTCTTTAATATCCAGTAGTGATTCATAGAAAGTAGTTCCTAAAACCGCTTTGCCGGCTCTTGTTGGGTTAACGGGATATATTGTATACCCATGTTCTTTCATATAAAACGTGACCTTATGCGAGACTTCCGATCCATCTTCTTTCATTCCAAGTACAGCTATTGACCTGGAATTGGCAAGCATTTCTTCAATTTTATCCATTTTATTGGTTGTTTATTGGCAATTTACATACGCACTCATAAATCTCTTGAAAGTATTTTAATATACGGCTATTTTTGAGTAATATAACAAGAAAAATGGTAAGAAAATTTCTACAGTCATATAGACGCAAAATTAAATTTAATAAGACAAAATTTTAAAATGTCCCGAACTTCAAAACTTCGGGACATTTTTTTTCACCTCATATGAATACAGGGTATATGAACACAACGGCTTTCGCAAAAAAGATTTTCGGACTTTCAAACATCAAGGGAATTGAACCAATTAATTTTGAATACCGGTGGAGATATAAAATAGTCGTTTTCACTCCTGTTCAAAAAGCAGATGAAATAACTTTCCTGATGGCTTCGGCAGGCGCAGGAGTTGTTGGAGCGTATACATTGTGCTCATTCAGAACCAAAGGGACAGGCACATTCGTGGGAGGAAAGTCAACGATACCCTATGCCGGAAAGAAAGAACGCTTTGAGATGGTTGATGAGGTCCGGCTGGAAATGATCTGCGATGAAGAACGCCTGGATGCGGCGATAAACGCCATGTATGAAGTTCATCCGTATGAAGAACCGGCATACGAGGTATACCCGGTAATGATACGCTCTAAAAAACCGGACAGGGCTGTGATCGCGGTCAGCTTTAAGAAAAGTCTTGATTTGAAATCTGTGCTTTCAAAAATAAATAATTCTTTAGATTCAGCAAATTTAAAGAAATTACCGCTGCAGTCAAAAATAATCAGCGCGGTTATAGATTTTACAGGAAGAGAGAATTTTTACCCTGAGGTTAAGGGCAGAAAAAAAGTATTATATATATCAAAAAGCTCTGACTCTGATTATGAAGTCAGGCTGGTATAAAAGAAGGGAACAAAATGAAAGAAAGATTACTTGCGCTTTACAAATTAAGCCGGATAGATAAAGAGCTGGCGGAGCTTGACAGCCTCAAAGGCGATATACCCGCTATGATAGACGACCTGAGCAAACAACGAAGCGAGCTTGAAGACGGTATAAGCGGCTTGCAGGCGCAGCTTGATGAAATAGTGAGTTCTGAGAAATCTGTTATTGAATCGAATGACAGCCTTACGAAAAAAATAGATAAGAACGATAATTTGCTCCGTTCAGGCGCGGTCAGGTCTAATGAAGAGTATAACGCGCTGGCGCGTGAAATAGAGGATGCGTATGAAAAGATAGATTCAAATGAAAAGCTTGTAGATTCAGAGTACAAAGGGAAAAAAGTTGAGCTTGAGAAAAAACTTACAGATCTGAAAACTAAGTTTGAAGAGATCAACGTTAACCTCAATCAAAATGAGTCGGAGCTGAAAGATCTTGGCAAACAGAACGAAGAAGAGGAAAATGAATTAAGAGTGAAGCGTAATGAAGCGCTTAAGGGGATCAACGCCGAAGACCTGCAGTTTTATGAGAGGATCAACAGCGCATTATACGGCGATGCTGTCGCAGTAGTGAGAAAAGGATCCTGCTTAGGCTGTTACAGTTCAATTCCCCCGCAAAGGTCGATTGAGATCCGCACAGCAAACCGCTTTTTCAACTGTGAAGCATGCGGCAGGATATTGATAGCCGAAGAATTAATTAAAGAGTAGAACTTTTTGGGAGTAATAAAAGTTTTCACTGACGGGGCTTCGAAAGGAAACCCGGGAAAAGCGGGCATAGGCGTAATAATTTACGATGAAAATGGGTTTATAATTGATTCATGCAAAGAGTATCTTGGAACAACCACAAACAACCAGGCAGAATACAGAGCCCTTATAAAAAGCGCTGAGCTGATAAAAAAACTCCTTGAAAAAGGAGAACATGAAGTTGACAGTATCGAATTCTATTCGGATAGCGATTTAATGGTGAACCAGGTAAATTTCGATTACCAGGTAAAGGAGCCTGAGCTTGCGCTGTTGAATCACAAGTTCCAAGTAAGAATGAAAAAACTCGCGGTTCCATTCAAAATAGCTCATATTGGCAGGGAGAAGAATAAAGCGGCCGACAGGCTTGCGAACCAGGCTCTCGCCGATATTAAAGTTTAGATATTAATTTGTTCTTTTAAATAAGATTCAGGGAAGCTGCGCAGCCGTTCCCGGTTTACCGGGGAAGGAAAGTCCGGACACTCAAGGGCAGGGCGCCTTTTGAAAAGAAGGGTATGCGGAAGCAAACTCCGCATAACGGATAGTATCGCAGAAAACAAACCGCCGTGCATGCAAATGCAGGGTAAGGGTGAAAAGGCGGCGTAAGAGACCACCGTTTCGGCAGGCAACCGCCGAATGCATGATAAACCCCGTCAGAGTGCAAGGCCATGTAAAGCAGCGCATGCCGTTTTCGGCATTAAAGACTGCCCGTCTGATGCTGCAGGGTAGGCCGCATAGATAAATGGCTGCCAGCGTTTTAAGGCATTTATGCTTTAGGGTGTGAAACAGAATCCGGCTTACGGGCTTCCCTTTTCTTTCTTCTTTATTTCTGCAAGCGTCAGCTTAGCCGTTTTATTCACCTGATGAGCCTTAAGGATCTTTTCGCATATCAATTCCGCTTTAGTTAAATCATTCATCTTCATATAATAGAATAACTCCACCTGTTCGGCGCTTTCATCATCAGGATCGCAGCTGTAAATAAAATCCAGTTCCCCCGACATCTTTTGATAGTCGCTCGATTTAAAATAATAACGCACAAGATTATTTCTGAAAGACATCAATGTAGAATCAGCCGCCAGGACTTTGTCTCTAAGCGAGTCAGCTTCATTTATCTTACCCATTTCATAATAGATCATAGTCAGCAGCGCTTCGTATTGAAGATTTGAGTAGAGATTCACTTTTGCTTTGTTGAGCTCAGTTTCCGCCTGAAGCAAAAGGTTATTCTTTGCATCAGAAGTAAGCTTTGTATCCACAGAACAATATTCATAGACATCATAAGCCAGCGTAAACCTGTAATCGGGACAGCCCGGTTTCAGTAAAACCGCTGTGTTCAGCGCTTTAACGCACTCGCTAAAATTGCCGGCATAGGTATAATCCAGCGCCTGTTTGAAATAAATATCAGCTTTCAACTCCGTGTATGAATCGTAAATATTATAAGCTGAAAAACCGGCTAACGCGGATGAAAAAATAATAATGGGAATTTTGAACCGTAATATTTTCTTCGGGTCAATTAATAATTGAGAACTGTTAACGCGCGCAAAACTTACCTTAATTATCGTCATGACAGCTGTTAAGTAAAGTAAAATCGGCAAATCGTCAAAATCAGCCATACCATAAATTACATATCCGCAAATAAGAGCGATAAGCGCGAGCGCAATTACTTTTTGTGTTTTATCTGAAGCTTCATCGCGCATCAATTTAAAAGACATTCTGAACGACCGGAAAAGAACCAGCAGGTATGCCAGGATTCCTGCTATCCCCATTGTACACAGGAACTGCAGAAAATTATTATGGGCATTGTCAAAATGATTATTTACTTCCATCATCCTGGTCTCGGGGGTCACAACATATTCAAAAACATTCTGGAAAGTCCCGATACCGCTTCCTAAAAACGGATGAAGCCAAAATGCCTTAAATGAATCGCGCCATAAATACCACCGCGGGGATTGAATAATATCGGTGATCTTTAAGATCCTTTTTACAAACGGGTTGTCGGGGAAAATAATGACAAGAAAAATAATCAGCAGGGCGGCGGCTCCGAAAATTATTAAGCCATTCCTGATCAATTTGCTATAATCTGGTTTTTGAGCTTTAAATAATCCGGTATAAATCAACAAAACTATTACAGTTTCAATAAAACAGGCTACGTAGGCGGTACGGGTCTGGGTAACAACTATGCCTGCTAAGATAACAAGAGGTGAAATAGCCCTCAGAAGTTTCTTATCAGATTTAAAGCATTCTATGAGCGCTATTGGGTAAACCATAATTAAAAAACCGCCCGCAAATATCGCATTGCCAAATGTAGCGTTGGCGCGCCAGCTGGCGACAGTAATTCCAAAGAGGCCAAGTCCCAATATCTGAAGAATAGCGCTAATTGCAACGAGTACCCCGGTAATCTCCATGACATTGAGAACAGCCTGAATTTTCCTGCTATCTTGCAGGACCTGCGAAGCAAAAAAATAAATAAAAAAAACATATAGGTAACTTAAAAATCCTATTTGCCTTTCATACTCTCCATAGTAACTGATATAAGGGTTGAGCGAGAAGACTGTAGAAAGCAATGCCGCGAGCAAAAAAATGACCGCAGCGGGATCCATACATTTATCTATGAAAAGAAATTGTTCTTTGTTTTTTGAATCAAAGAGTTTTAAATTTAAATAAACGACTGAAACAATAATAAAACATCCGCCCAGCATTTTTATTGATGCCGCTTTTGCTAATTCATAACCGTTATTTAAATCCTTTAAAAATATAAGCGGTGTTACTGCCAGCATTAATGCCAGGATATAAAAAGAAATATTAAGAACGGAGAAGGATCGCTTTGAAGCGGAACTCAAAATCAGGTTTCCTTTTTGTGATAGATCTCCATGTGCGGGAACTATACGATTAGATTTTTAAATATTTCATTACACTGTAAACTACGGGCTTCCCTTTTCTTTTTTCTTTATTTCATTGAGCAGCTGCAATATTCTTTTATTAGCGGGGTCAGCTTTCAACACACTATAACAGAGGTTTTTAGCATCTTCCAGCCTGCCTGATTTTATATAATAATTTATTTCTGTGTATACCTGCGTTAAACTCAGGGGATCAAAGCTGTTTATGACTTTAAGCTGATTATCCATATCTTCAAAATCGCCGGTTTGCATGTAATAGTATGCTAAATTATTTCTGAACGAGATCATTACTGAGTCAGTTTTAAAAACTTCATCTTTCAGCTTATCCGCCTCTTCCTTTCTTCCGGATTCATAATAGATCAGCGCGCGGACAGATTTGCTTTCCAAATCAGATTTAACATGAGCGGCCGACCTATCGAGCTCCTCTTCTGCCTGCTTTAACAGCCCCGCCTTTGAACCGGCGCTTAATGACCTGTTACCAACGCAATATTCATATACATTATAAGCCAGGTTAAACCTGTAATATGCATTACCGGGATTCAGTTCAATAGCCTCATCGGTAAATCTGACAAATTCTTTAAAGTCGCTGTTATAAAACTGTTCTTCACCCTGCCTGTACAGTGCGTCAGCTCTTATATTATTATATGACCAATAAAAATTACAGAGCATATAAACAACGACTGCAAAAGCTAAAATATAAATAAGCGCTTTTGAGTTAATATACTTTTGAGTGTTTACAGTAATTACACCGCCTCCGCAATTTGCGTAATTAACTTTGATTAGCGCAAAACAAGTAAAGGTAAAGAGTATAATTGTTATATCATCAAAATCCGCCAGTCCGTAAACTATATAACCGCAAAGCAAAGCAAAAGCAGAAACGAAAAATAACCTGCGTTCAATATCCAGCGTTTTTAACATAATTCCTTTAAAAGATGCGCGCAGAGATTGAATTATAATTAAGATATAAGCTGTAAATCCTAAAATACCGGTTGTACAAAGGAATTGTAAAAAGTTACTGTGTGCATTATCATAATGGCTGTTTACTTCCATACTTCTGAGCTCAAAAGTAATGACATTTTCAAAAGCGTTAAGGAACGTCGAAATTCCGCTGCCGGTTACGGGATACCGCCAAAATACTTTAAATGAGTCACGCCATAAAAGCCATCTTGTTGAGCTCTGGATCTCAAAAATAGCGGCTATCCTATGAACATAAACATTGGCGGGAGCAAGAATTACCGCAAAAACAGCGGAGGCGGCAACAAATCCCAAAACAACAAAACTATACTTTAACAGCTTGCGGTCATACCCTTTTTCTTTTCGGAATGCCTTTTGAAACAGTATCAGGATAATTAACGTTTCTAAAAAAAAGGCGACATAAGCGGTCCGTGTTTGAGTCCCAAAAATGCCTGCTGCAATAATAACCGAAGATAATATCCGGTATATTTTATTGCCGCTTTTAAACACGCCGGCAAACACGAACGGGTATACTAAAATCAGGAAACCCCCGGCAAATACCGGATTGCCAAGAGTCGCATTAGCGCGGCTGTGTCTAACCGGGGCGCCAAAAGGGTCAAGATTAAATACCTGCAGTATTATATAAAAAGAAACAAGCAGCGCCACCGCTTCCATTACTTTTAATATAACGGCGGTTTTTGAAAAGTCTTCAACTATCTGGGAAACAAAAAAGTAAACTATGAAAGCATACAGGTAAATAAAAAAACCGATCTGTCTTTCCTGCTCGCCGTAGAAACTAACATAAGGTTTAATTGAAAATACGGCGGAAACAAGCATAGCAATAATAAATAAAACAACCGCCGGGTCGATATTTTTATCGATCAGCAGAAGCTGTTCATTACTCTTAAGCTTTTTTAACCTGTTTAAAAGATATATAACCGATGCAACAGAAAATACTCCGCCCAAAATATACAAGGCGGATGCTTTAGTTAATTCATACCCGTTATTAAGAACTTTTGTAAAAGCAAGAGGCGTCATGATCAGCAAAAACAGAAATGCATAAAAAGCATATTTGGATGAAACCGGGAAGCTTTTTTTTACTTTTGGCAATTTTAGTTTTCTCTCTTTAGCTGTATGTGTACTTGGGAAGTTGGTATAGTAATTTGTTCGTTTTGAAACTCCTTTTTAACGGCTTCGAGAAAAGCGAAATTTACATCCTGGAAATCGCTTGTTTTAACCCAGACCCTGGCGGCAAGGTCGACGGAATTTTTACCTAACTCTGAAACCGCAAAATACGGTTCCGGGTCTTTCAGAATTTTCGGGTCGCTTTCTGCAAGTTTTTTTAATATAGTTTTTGTTTTTTCTATATCGTCATCATAGCTAATAGAAATTATCATATCAATTCTTCGTGTTTCCTGCGCGCTGTAATTTAAAATTGTTCCGGTTGAAAGAGGGCCGTTTGGAATAAATACTGTCTTATTATCAACTGTGTTGAGCACAGTATTAAAGATCCGTATTTCCATAACGCTTCCCTTCATGCCCTGCGCCTCGATGAAGTCGCCTTTTTTGAAAGGCTTGTAAATTAGTATCAACACACCCCCGGCGAAATGCTGAAGCGCGCCTGAGAGAGCCATACCAATTGAGAGTCCGACAGCTCCAAGCAGAGCTATGAATGAAGTCATCTCTATCCCGATCATACCCATCACACTCACCAGCAGCAGGATCTTTAACATTATCGAAGCGAGGCTTTTCAAAAAAGGCCTGAGCGCTTCATCAACCTTTTTGGCATCCATAAACCTGCCGATACCCTTAACAAACATCCTTATGAGCCACAACCCCGCAATAAGTGTAATTAACGCCAGAGCGAACTTTGGCAGGTATGATAATACCAGCTCGAATATTTTATCGGGATTTACGTGAAAATTATCCATATCAGCTATGCTATTAGATTTTTGGTTATTTCACCGACGCTTCGGCATCCGCAAAGCGCCATTGCAAGATCAAATTCGTTTCTAAGAATTTGTAAAACCTGCCTGACTCCATTTTCCCCGTCATGCGCAAGTCCCCATAATACAGGCCTTCCGGCAAGAACTGCTTTAGCGCCAAGAGCGATGGCTTTCACAATATCGGTTCCGCGGCGGATGCCGCCATCGACCAAAATTTCCATTTTACCGGATACTGCATCAACAACTTCCGGCAAGACTTCAATAGTAGCGCGGCATGTATCAAGCTGCCTTCCGCCGTGATTAGAAACCACGATACCTTCAACGCCGCTGTTATGAGCCAGCTTTGCATCTTCAGCGCATGCAATTCCTTTTAAAAGAACCGGCAGCTTTGTGACTGACCTCAGCCACTCAATATCTTTCCAGTTAAGTGATTGGTCAATCATGGAAGAAAAATATGCCGCCAGTCCCGAGGCGCCTGACGATCCTTCAACTTTACCCATTCCTGCCGCATTCAAATTCTCTACGCTTAGCCCTTCGGGAAGCCTGAATTCGTTTTTAATATCGCGTTCCCTTGTTCCGACAAGCGGCGCATCAACGGTCAAAACAAGAGCAGTGCACCCAGCCTCTTCAACGCGCCTGATCAGATCTTTTGTAGCTTCTCTGTCTTTATACACATAAAGCTGGAACCAAACGGGGCCGGTTGAATTTTTCACAACTTCTTCGACGGAAGTATTCGCAAGAGCGCTCAAAATCATTATTGTTCCTTCAGCGCCTCCGGCTTTTACTGTGGCAATTTCGCCTTCCGGGTGCGCTAATCTTTGAAATGCGGTCGGCGCTATCATTACCGGGAAAGAAATCCGGGAGCCAAGAACTTCGGTTGACAGGTCGCGCCTGCTCACATCAACAAGAACCCTGTATTTAAGGAATATTTCATCGAATGCCGAATGGTTCCTTCTGAGAGTAATTTCATCGCCTGCTCCGCCGAAATAATAGTCGAAAGCCATGGGATGAATTTTTTCTTTGGCAAGAGATTCGAAATCAAAAATATTTACAGGACCCGGCTTCATCTCATTTTTTGAAAATAGAAATCTATTTTAACGGTTTCTCCGTTTCTATCGGGCCCTTCGATCCACGCGTGAAGATTTCCTTCTTCGTTCTTATATGTGATCTTTTGAGGAAAGTCATGTTCTGGATTCGAAAAAGTAACTTCCTTATCAGTTACCGAGGCAAGCCTGAATGAAACCGCAGACGGGTTATGTTTCACATCGGCAATGTAGAATATACCGCTGTTGGTTTTTTGAATTTTCAGTTTCTCTTCGAATGTTGTTACGTTATCCTTAACTGTGCTTGCGTAACCTTCATACAGATCATCGCTTGTTTTTGACCATGTTTCGAACGACTCGGCTTCGCCTGATCTGCTAACCCATTTATCTAATATCCAGGATAATTTCTCCATTTCTGATTTATCCTGTGTAACGCCGGACTGCATAAATATTAAGAACATAATAGTTACATTTAGAATTGGGAATAATATTTCAACATACATTTTTTTTGTTAACCTATCAATTCTTTTACTTTACTTATAACTTCATCAAAACTTATATCTCTCATGCAATACGAACTGTACGGTTCGCCTTCGGGGATCAATCCCAGGCACCTGTCTTCAGGGCACATCTTACAGGGCACGCGAGTTTTAACTACCGGGTGCAGGGTTTTATCATATATTGCCCATCTTTTATCATCGCATTTGTCAAAAATCCCAAGAGTGCGCACGCCAACTGCCGCCGCAAGATGCCTTGGACCTGAACTATGGGCGATGCAAAAACTGCATTTTACCAGCAGCGAAGCAAGTTCAGAAAGAGTTTTTGTTTTTGCCTCAATTATATTTACTTCTACGTTCTTTTTGATTTCACCAATATAAGGGATATCATATTTGCTGTAGAATAATATTATGCCGTTATCCGGATCGGTCCCTAGAAAATTAATCAGCTTTGCGTAAGATTCCGGAAGCCATTTCCTGTCATGCTGACTTGATCCGGGATGAATGCCCACAATTCGCTTAAATCCATTTAAATTATTTTGCAGAAAGAACTTTTCGGCGTTTTCTTTATCAGCATTGGGAATGTTGAATACAGTTTCAAAACTTTTACAGCCGAGTCCAATTGGCTCAAGAAGTTTGCAGAAATATGCAAGGACTCCGTTTTCACTCTGGCTAACATCGGGTTTATCGGTAAGCAGGAAACTCATTCCCTGTTTTTTCTGGCCAATCCTTATATTTGCCCCTGAGAGATACGAATATATCGCAAACCTATCCTGCGGAAAAGTGCAGATCACCGTATCAAATTTATGCTGTCTCAGAATTTTGATATTCTTTTTTTCAGCCCTGAGGCGTTTTAATCCCTTCAAGCTTCGCATGGCGCCTCGATCAAGCTCTAGTACTTCGTCAACATGAGGATTGTTCAGAAAAACTTCGGCGGTTCCTTTTAACGGACTTTTTCTGATAACAGCATCTTCAAATGAACTTGACTCGGTATATTTTCTGCGGTAAAGAAGGAGGATTGAAAGCGAGGATGAAGGCAGCGATTCTTTTATCGCTCTTAAAGCGGGCGTTATAACAAGCGCATCGCCCAGCTGCCCTTCCGCTATAACTAGTATTCTCTCAGGCGATTTCAATTAACAGAAATTATTTATTAAAAACTTCTCTGAGGGCGTTTATGCAGTAAGTAATATTTTTGTAATTTGAAGAATAGCCCATAAGCCCTATTCTCCATATTTTTCCGGTGAGCGGGCCAAGCCCGGAGCCTATTTCCAGACTGAACTCGTTCAACAGCCTTTTCCTCACGGTTAAATCATCTATGCCAGCCGGAATTTTGACGGCATTAAGATGCGGTATCCTGAATTTCTCTTCTACAAGAAATTCAAGCCCGATATTCTCAAGGCTGTCTTTAAGCTTAAGATGATTTTCATAATGCCTCTTCCATGAATTTTCCAGTCCTTCTTCGTGCAGAATGTTAAGCGCTTCAAACATTCCGTAATATGCGTTTGCCGGGGCGGTGTGATGATAAACTCTTTTCTCGCCGCTCCAATACTGCATCACAAGGTTGACATCAAGAAACCAGTTTTGAACTTTTGCAGCTCGTTTACTTATAAAATCCACTGCAGCAGCGCTGAAACTTACCGGCGATAAACCCGGCGGGCATGAAAGCCCTTTCTGGCTGCAGGAATAAATTGCATCGATCCCCCAATCATCAACTTTAACGGGCACACATCCAAGCGATGTTACCGCATCGCAAATGCTCAGGCAGCCGTACTTACCCGCAAGCGCAGCCAGACCTTTGGCATCGTTTAATACGCCGGTAGATGTTTCCGCATGAACAAACGCCAACACTTTTATTCCAGGATCGGCTTTTAAAGCTTCCTCAACTTTGTTCAGGTCAACGGGTTTTCCCCAATCATTTTCTACAACGGTTATTTCCGCGCCGCAGCGGTCGGCGTTTTCTTTCATTCTTCCGCCGAAAAATCCGTTAACGCATATTAAAATTTTGGTGCCGGTATATTCAATAAGGTTCGCAAAACATGTTTCCATCCCAAGCGAGCCCGGCCCGGATACAAGAAAAGTCGCTTCGTTCTTTGTAATGAAAGTTTTTTGTAAGAGAGATTTTATACCGTCAAGCAGCTTTATGAATTCGGGGTCAAGATGCCCGATTGTAGGCATTGCCATTGCCTGCAAAACGCGCGGATGCACGTCCGAAGGACCCGGCCCCATTAACGTTCTTACCGGAGGATAAAATGAATTTAAAGACATAAAATTTGTCTATTCAACTTTTATTATTATTACGACCCCCACCTACCTCTCCCTTGAAGGGGGAGACGAAAACAATTTCTTATTATTAGAGGAAGGGATAATCTTTCTGCTTTCTGCTTTCTGCTTTCTGGCTTTTGCCTAAATTAATGCTGGCAAACTTCGGTAAGCACTCCGCCTACAGATGAAGGTTTTATAAACGCGATAAGCATGTTATCCGAGCCTACTCTTGGTTCTTTATTGATGAGGTCAAAACCTTCTTCGCCCAGCCTTAATAATTCTGTCTTAATATTATCAGATTCATAGGCAACATGGTGAATCCCTTCGCCGCGTTTTTCAACGAACTTTGATATGGGGGAGTCAGGCGATGTGCCTTCAAGCAGCTCAATGGTCGATTGCCCTATCGTAAATTTTACAACGTTTACTTTTTGTTCTTCAACGTATTCCATTTCCGAGGGTTCTATCTGCAAAAGCTTCCTGTACATTTCTTTTGCTTTGTTCAGATCCTTAACCGCAATTCCCAAATGTGATATGTTCGAGATCATATATTATCAATTAGCCCCTTTCTTTTCAAGTAATCAACAATTTCTTTAACTTCCTGCGACCTCTCTTTTTTACAGACAAGAAGTCCTTCTTTAGTATTAATAATTATCATGTCTTCAACGCCAACCATGCCAACAAATCCTTTAGGCGACATAACAAGGTTGTTGTGAGAATCTTTTATGAACGAATCGCCCATAATTACGTTATTGTTCTTGTCTTTCGTTCTCATCCTGTAAACTTCATCCCAGCTGCCAAGATCGCTCCATTTGAAGTTTGCCTTGATAACGTACACGTTCTTTGATTTCTCCATTACGCCGTAATCGATAGATATACCTTTGATCTCGGCAAACACCTGTTCAAGCGTTGACTTATATTTATTTGTATGCAGCGTTTTTTCAATTTTGCCAAGCGCATGGTAAAGATCGGGCAGCGATTTCTGCATCTCGCGCAGCATAACATCCGCGCGGAAAATAAACATGCCGCTGTTCCACAAAAAGTCCCCGCTTTCGAGGAATACCCTGGCCAGTTCAAGGCTGGGTTTTTCGGCAAACGTTTTAACTTTGTAGATGCTCACATTTTCATATTTATCATGCTCGACCGTAAAAACGGCATCGTCTATAAATTGAATGTAGCCGTAACCTGTTTCAGGATGCGTGGGAACAATACCTAATGTAACAATCGCATCGTGACTTGCAACAAATTCAAGCCCGCCATTGACGGTTTTATTGAACTCATCAGTATCTTCAATAAGATGATCCGCAGGCGTGACAAACATAACAGCCTGTTCTTCGTACTGCCTAAGCATAATGGAGGCAAGCCCGATACACGGCGCTGTATTTCTGCCGACAGGTTCGCCGATAATATTTTCCAGAGGTATCTTAGGCACCTGTTTTTTAACTTCGCCTATGTATTGTGAGTTTGTCGATATGAAGATCCGTTCATGCGGAACAAAGTTCATCACTCTTTTAACCGTTATCTGAAGCATTGTATCGGCGGAATTTGTTACAGGAAGGAACTGCTTGGGGAGCTTATTTGTGCCGTAAGGCCAAAACCTCGCCCCGACTCCCCCGGCCATTATAATCGCGTATGATTTCATTTGTTTTCTGTATCTGTTTTCTTAAGAATCCGTAAATATTTTCACCGGGTTGTTTAAATACTGAACCAGTACGTTAAAGTCTTCCGGTTTCCTGTCGGTCAGAAGCATTTTAAAAGTAAAGATAATATATTTTATTATTTGTTGTATCTCCGCGTCAAGAAAATCCATCCTGTAATCTTTCAGGTATTTCAGAAATACATATGATACCTCGGCAAGTTTCAGAACATCTTTCATTTTCACCGTGGCCGATATCTTTGCGATCAGCCTGAGCGCATTATTTAATTCGTCTATCTTATCCAGCGCATCAAACTTCTTGTATTCGCCCTTAATGCTGCCTATGCTATTGAAGCTCTTCTCAAATTCCTTTATCAGGTACCTCATTTTAAAATTGACAGATTCCAGGTCGGCTTGTTTATCGCCATGTTCATCAATTAAATCACGGGATTCCTCTGCAGCTGCGGTTTCCTGAACAATTTCCTCCCCGGGTGAGCTTTCTGCAATTTCCTCTTCCTCTGAAACATTCTTATGAATTTCGACGGCGACTTCTTCTTCAACAACTTCCTCGACCGGACGCTGCATTTCGTTTTTCAGAATTTCTATCTTGTCGACAATTACGTCATAATTCAGGTAGTCCTCGCCTTTTATAAGGCTGTTAACCAGCGCAAGCGATGAATTGAGCAGTTTTATTCTTTCTTCCGTGATCAGTTCCGGCGAGTTAATAGCCTTGGTGAAATACAGGTTCATTGTCAGGAAAATATCAGCGATCAAATCAAACGCAAGCTGCCTGGATTGATTTGAAAGCTCGCTTGTTATTTCAATTATAACGGTTAAGCTTTGGAGGCATTTCTCGCTTAACTTACCGGATTTGGCTGCTTTACAGTCTTTCTCTACGACCCTGAAAAGCTTTTCAAGTATTTTTACTTCTTCAAAGAACTTGCTTTCGAAAGCATAATATGCCTCGTTGGTTACAGCTTCTTCTTTAACAATCTCTTCCGGTTCATCATAGTTCCTTGCGGGTTTTCTTACCTCAATTTCCAGCGGGGGGATCTCTTCTGACTTAGCGGCTGTTTTAGACACATCCTCTGTTTTTTCCGGCTTTTCAACTTCTTCGTCAATATTATCAATCCTGAATATTTCTTCTTCTTCCTCAGTTACTTCAGTATCCTCGGTTACTTCTTCTTCCGTAGTAGTATCTTCTTCACCGGCTTTATTTTCATTAACGGTTGTTTCAATATCCTCGTTGATCTCCGAAAGTTCAAATACTTCGGCTTCTGTTTTACCGTCGCCGCTGTTTTCTATTAATGTAAGAGACGGCGCGTTCTCATCTTCAATAATTTCTTCTTCGGGAATTTCCTCGGCATCCCTTCGTTCTTCGCTTCCCGTTGTATCAATCTTTATCCTGTCTTTAGATATTTCTTTATCTTTCGGAACTTCTATCGACTCAATTTTCTTCGTATGTCCGTCGCTTTTGTATTCAACGATCTTCGTGAAAACCTTTGTAAGGTTATGAACGTCATGTTCAAAATTATCTTTGAGGCTGAATACTGTAATTTGCGATTTGTCAATTTTATCGGATATATAGAGGAGGTATTTAAAAAGCAGTTCAAGTCCGGCAGTTTTACCGACTACGTAAGTAATTCTTATCACGTCGTCGGTTGACCGGATCTTTTCAACAATCCCCTGTATACGTTTATTATGACGGAACTCATTGTTCCCTATCATTACGCTGTATAGCAGGTAGTTTATGTAATCTTTCTTAAATGTCATGTTCTGTACATGCAATATTAACCATTTAAATAGACTCTTTCAACGCGGTCGGCGACCGCGCAGATAATTTCATACGGAATAGTGCCGCAAATTTTTGCTAGCCTGTCGGCGCCGAGAGAAAAACCGTTTTCGGCTCCCATCAGCAGCACGTCATCACCTATCTTAACATGATGCCTGGGCCCAAGGTTCACCATGATCCAATCCATCGTTATCGCGCCAACCTGCCGGTAGAATTTCTTATTTATCAGGACTTTTGCTTTATTGCTCAGCAGCCTCCAGTAGCCATCGCCATAGCCAATAGGAATTGAACCAATAAATGTTTTCTGCGTTGTAAAATACTTTCTTCCGTACGAAATGCTCTCGTGCGCATCGACCCGTTTTATGTATGTAATTTTTGATTTCAGGTTCATAATCGGCTTCAGCTCAATCTTATTTCTTACGCTGGTTGAGGGATAGTAACCATATAAAAGCAAACCGGGTCTTACCATATTAAAATAGGAGTTTTTCAAGTCCAGAGTAGCCCCGCTATTAGCGGCATGTACGATGGGAAATTCAACGCCGTTTTTCTTGAGCTCGAACAGTAATTCTTTGAACTTATTATTCTGGAGTTTGGCGAACGCTTTGCTTTTTGATTCAGATGTGGCAAAATGCGTGAAAATGCCTTCCAGCTCAAGGTTCTTTAAAGAAGCCATCTGTAAAATGCTTCTGCATGCACGCTTAACATCAAGCCCAATCCTTCGCATCCCCGTATCAACTTCAATGTGGACCTTGAATTTGCTTTTAAGCTTTCGGCTGTAGTCATTCAGGAATTTTGCCGTGTCAAAAGAAGCAACAGTTGCGGTAAGATTATGCTTATGCAAAATAGAAACATATTTTGCCGGCTCAAGCTTGGAATGTATCAATGTGCCGAACACAAGTATAGGCGTATCAGGTATTAATTTGCGCAGCTTAATTGCTTCATCATAGTTTGCAACGCCAAGGAAATCTATGCCAAAGTCGACGAGCTTTTTACTGATCTCTTCTATCCCGTGGCCGTAAGCGTTTGCTTTAACAACGCCGCATATCTTAATTCTTTTCTTTGGCAGCTCACGGTGTATATGATGCCGTATCTGCTCGACGTTAAACGCCAGCTTCGCAAAATCTATTTCAGCGCGGGTTGGATTCAAAATTCTCC
>CAZMRG010000005.1:0-4785 GCA_964568655.1 uncultured Ignavibacteriales bacterium
AAACTCAAACATCTTCTTTATCGGCTTTGCGCTTTGCATGATATAAAAATGCAGGCTGGGCACGTTCTTGTTCAGCAGTTCCTCGGCCTGTTTGGCCGCCCATTTGGCCCCAATTTCAACTACATGTTCCGTCTTAGCCGCAAGCACTTCCGCTGAAAGTTCTTCAGGAATATTGATGTAAAAATTCTTTGGAATTGAACTCAAGTGATTCTTGGCCGTGAGCACTTTTAAACCGGGAACAATCGGCGCTTTTATCCCAGCTTCCCTGCATTTATCAACAAAATCAAAATATGCTTTATTATCATAGAACATTTGCGTTACGACGTAATCAGCGCCCGCATCCACTTTCTGTTTCACGCGGTCAATTTCATAAGCCATATTCGGAGCTTCAAAATGTTTTTCGGGGTAACCGCCAACGCCTATGCAAAAATTAGTCGGCGAAGCGTCTAGCAGGTCATCTTCAAGATACTTGCCGTTGTTCATATTTGAAATTTGTTTCACAAGCTCGTGCGCGTATTGATTCTGTGATTTGTAAAGCGGTATTGGCTTGTGATAACCCAGATCATCGCCTCTTATCGCAAGCACGTTTTCAATTCCAAGATAGTTTAGCTCAATCAGCGCGTCTTCGGTTTCTTCTCTTGTGAAACCGTAACACAGCATATGCGGAACTGTATCGATATTGAAGTGATTCTTGATCGCGACGCTTATGCCAATAGTGCCGGGTCTTTTCCTGATTATTTTTTTTTGAATTCCGTCAGGCGTTTCCCTGTATTCAACTTCTGCCGCGCGCGAGGTAACGTCAATAAACGGCGGATTGTATTCCATTATATCGTTCAATACCGAAAAGAGCTGCCCTATATCGCCGCCTCTTTTTGGAGGAATTACTTCGAAGCTTATTATTGGTTTGGAGGTCTTGCTTAAATGCTCAATTACTTTCATTATTTCTGGAATGCGGGATTAATGTTATTGGCTTTGTCGCCGGTCAGGTCATCTTTTTTTCCTGAATCAATATCAACTACTGAAATGCTCGATACGTCGTCGCTAATAGCTTCATACACAATTCTCTTGCTGTCGGCCGACCAGTCGAATTCCATAGTGTTGCCTTTTTTACTTGTTAACTGCTTAACGCCCGAGCCGTCTGAATTGCAAATATATACTTCGTAATTCCCTGATTTATCCCAAACAAATGCTAAGTGATTTCCATCAGGCGAGAACTTAGGATTATAGGCGCTGCCGCCGGAAGTTACGGTCTTGTTGCTTTTTCCGTCAGCATTGCACACATGAACCGCGCCTTTGTAGTTTATATCAAATGATGAATATGCGATACGCTTGTCATCGGGAGAAAATGTTCCGTAAAGCTCGGCATCTTTTGTAGCCGCAATAGTTTTCTGGGCGTTATCGGTTGTATCGTTCATATTTAAAACAACAAGGTCAAAATTCTCATTTGCCGAAGAAGAATATATTACCTTATTGCCGTCGCTTGAAAACTTCGCATGAGTTGAAAGGCTTCCGTCGCTAATTGCGACCGATGAATCGGTTGAGAGGTCCATTATAAAGATCGCATTATCGTCGTTCTTCTCCGACCTGTAAAGCAGGTACGCGCCGTCCGGCGAGAACCACGGATTTGTGCCGCCATCGATAAACTTCGGGAAGTTGAAAGTACTTGAATCATCAAGGTCAACCATATAAATATAATCCGATATAATATCGGTTGCATTAAAAACAATTTTTCTTCCGTCGGGAGAGAATCTGGGTGCGTAGCAGTCAAGTCCCTTTACATGAGCAACCTGCATAACTCCTTCGCCTTTGGAATCCATAATAAATATTTGCTGCTTATTTTCTTTTGTCGCGTCCGAGCTGAAAGCTATAAGGTCATTCTTTGAATTTTGCGCAAGCGCTGCCGAAGCAAAGAACGCAAATATTATCGTTATGAATAGTTTTATTCTCATTTATTGTGGTTACCTTTATAAAATTTTAGATTATTCTACAATTTTACCTATATTTTGATATTGATTCAAGGAAAATAGATTAATTTAACTAATTATTATTGCAATATTAGGTATTTGAGCTTTCTTCCTTGAAACAACTCCCTATTTTTGCTACTTTTGTTAGATTTTTTGCCTGCGCAAGCAGCGCCTTGTGGCAGCAAGGCTCTCGTTTGACATGAAATTGAAACATTACCTAATAATCTAATTACCTAATAACCAATGGGAGAAAGTTATATCGAACCGGCTCCGGTGCATCACGGCGAGCCAAATCCGTTTGAATCGATGATGGCAAGATTCGATAAAGCGGCTGAAATTCTGAATCTTGAAAAAGGCGTTTATGAATACCTGCAAAAGCCCGTAAAGCAGGTTATTGTATCCATTCCGATCCAGATGGATAACGGCGAAATAAAAGTATTTGAAGGATACCGCGTTATACACGATAATATCCTCGGGCCTTCTAAGGGCGGAATAAGATATGCGCCGGATGTAACGCTTGATGAAGTAAAAGCGCTTGCTTCATGGATGACCTGGAAATGCGCGGTAGCTAATATCCCGTTTGGCGGAGCGAAGGGCGCCGTAAAATGCGACCCATCAAAGCTATCAAGAGTTGAGCTTGAAAAAATAACAAGGCGCTATACCGCGAATATGTTCAGCGTGTTCGGCCCCGATACAGATATACCCGCGCCGGATATGAACACTAACGAACAGACGATGGCATGGATAATGGACACGTTCAGCATGCATTCGCAGAAGACGGAAACTGCGGTAGTAACAGGCAAGCCGCTTATAATCGGCGGGTCGCTGGGCAGAGTTGAAGCCACGGGACGCGGCGTAATGATAACCACCATGGAAGCGCTGAAAAAACTTAACATGAAACCTGAAGATACATCGGTGGTTGTACAGGGATTCGGGAACGTTGGTTCAATAAGCGCAATGCTGCTCAGGCAGCAGGGCTGTAAGATAACCGCTATCAGCGATGTAACAGGCGGGTACTATAACAAGAACGGAATTGATATAGAATCTGCGATGGCATATACAAAAAAGAACAGGACTCTTGAAGGCGGCGGCTTCGGCGATAAAGTTTCAAATGCCGAGCTGCTTGAACTTGAGTGCGACGCGCTTGTTCCGGCCGCTAAAGAAGACCAGATCTCGGATGAGAATGCGGGCAACATAAAAGCAAAACTTATTGTTGAAGGCGCAAACGGACCGACATCGGCGGATGCAGATGATATATTGAGAGAAAAAGGCATTATGGTTATCCCGGACATACTTGCCAACGCGGGCGGCGTAACGGTATCATATTTTGAATGGGTGCAAAACAGGCTTGGGTACTATTGGGATATTGATGATGTGAACAAACGCCATGACAGAATGATGCGCGAAGCTTTTGATCATGTATATGAAACCGCTGTTAAATATAAAACAACAATGAGGCTTGGCGCGTATATATTGGCAATTGATAAAGTCGCGAAGACGCTGGTTCTGCGCGGGATTTACGGTTAAAATCCAAAAATTAATAATATCTTGATACGGATATATTTTACAGCCATATTGGTAGTTGCGCTTGCTGTAAGCGTATCCGCTCATGACGGAAAAACTGATCATGAGCAAACAGGGCTTGAGCTAACTGAGCTTGGGCTAACTGAGCTTGGAGCTCCAAAAACCAACCTTGAAATATTTGATAAAAGTATTTCAGGTGAGCTTGAAAAGTTCTATTTTCTGCCGGAAATTAACAGGAACTACCAGTTCGTATTTTATGTAACTGTTAACAACATTTCGGATGCAAAACTAAAGGGCGCCAAAGAATATGTTACAGGCCTGATAAAGAAAACTGCCGGACGCAATAACCTCAGCTTCAGCATTGCTAAGGATACCGGTTCTTTCAGATCAGACAGCTCATTCTACAGGGTTAATTTGGTTATTAATAACATGCGGACCTCATACCCGGGGTTCATTAAGAACAAGTTCCTTGGCGAAAAAATAGTTCAAAGAAATATATTTGCAGATATAAACGTGTCAATATATTCAAGCGACGGCAAAGTGCAGATAAATGACGGAATCCATGTAGATATTAAAGATAAAGTTGATTATGAAGACATTGAACAGCTTGGATCTGATGAATATGCATTTACAAAAGCTCCGCCGCCTGCAGTTAATTCAATTGAGGCGGTAATTTTCCCGGTCGCTATCGTTCTAATTTCGGCGGCGGCAACAATTTTATTTTTCACAATCAGGACAAAGTAATATATTGAAAAAACTCCATATCTTAGCGCTCCTCATTGGCTTCATCGCCACAATGATATTCCAGAGCTGCGGCTCATCAGGCTCCAGCCTGGATACAGACGACCCCGAGAAGGCTTTTTCGATTGCAAAAGCTAAGTTTGATAAAGGCGACTACCTTGACGCTATCGATGACTTCTCTTTTATAAAGGTAAAATTCCCGGGCAGCCAGGTTTCGGATAAGGTTCAGTTCTACCTTGCCGAAAGTTATTTTTATAAAGGCGAGTACCTGCTGGCGGCGTATGAATATTCTAACCTCCAGAAGAATTTCGGACTCAGTACCTATATCCCGGAATCAAAATATAAACTGGGCGTATGTTATTACAAAGAATCGCCGAAACCGTCTCTTGACCAGGAATACACAAGATACGCCATCAGCGAGCTTACTTTGTTTGTCGACCAGTATCCGAATGACAAAAACGTGACCGATGCAAATGTAAAACTTCAGGATTTGAAAGACAAGCTTGCTTACAAAGATTACAGCACCGGAATAATATACATGAAAATGGAACATTAC
>CAZMRG010000005.1:4885-27474 GCA_964568655.1 uncultured Ignavibacteriales bacterium
GAATCGCAGATAACAATGATTGAGCTTGTTCTGCCTAACGACACGAACATGCTGAACAATCTGCTTGGCGGGCGGCTTATGCACTGGATGGATATTGCCGCGGCCATGTCTGCGTCAAAACACGCAAACAGGGTTGCGGTTACAGCATCCGTAGACGACCTTGCATTCCATCACCCGATAAAATTAGGGAATATTGTAACGCTGAAATCTTCAGTAAACCGCGCCTTTAATACCTCAATGGAAGTGGGCGTTAGAGTTGATATTGAAGATTTTGAAACCGGTATAACGCTGCATTCAAACAGCGCGTACTTTACTTTTGTAAGCATGGACCGGTTGACGGGGAAGAAGATGCACGTTCCTCCTGTAACTCCGGAGAGTGATGAAGAGCTCAGGAGGTATGAACAGGCGCTAATGCGCCGCAACCAGCGCTTAAAATCAAAACACGGCATTATTAACCACGATAAAAGCTAACATTGCAGGGCGAACCGGCTAATATTTCTCTCCACGCTAAAAACCTGACGAAAACCTTCAACCGCAAACCAATTTTTAAAGATATTTCATTTGAGTTCTCCCACGGAGATTCTGTTGCCATTACAGGCAGGAACGGCTCGGGTAAATCTACTTTGATAAAAATTATCGCGAATGTCCTTAATCCTTCATCAGGAGAAATCAGCATTAACGGCGGCAAAGAGAAAATTGAAAGAGACGATTACTATAAATACATAGGTTTTGTTTCTCCATACCTTAACCTGTATGATGAATTTACAGGATATGAGAATTTACTTATCACATCAAAGATCAGAGGTTCTTCCCCGGATAACATTAACGATATTCTGAAGAGAGTCGGGTTGTATGAAAGAAGAAATGATTTGTTAAGAATTTATTCTTCGGGAATGAAGCAGCGCCTTAAGCTGGCATTTGCGGTTTTGCATTCGCCAAACATTCTTCTACTTGATGAACCAACCAGCAACTTAGATAAAGAAGGAATAGCTATTGTAACAGAATTCGCAAACGAACAAAAAGGAAAAGGTATTCTTATAATCGCTACAAACGACGAATATGAAAAATCACTCTGCACGAAGGAAATCAACATTAACACAGTTATGAATACGTAATGAATGTTAAAGCAGGCATTTGAAATATGTAAGAAGGATCTATATTCGGAGATCCGAACAAGGTATGCTATAAACGCGCTGATAATGTTCGTTTTGGTGGTTATTTCCGTTATTAAATTCTCACTTGGCGAAGAAAAGCTCTCGAACGAACTTCATGCCGGTTTATTGTGGATTATCATATTTTTTTCAAATTCAAACGGGCTTTCAAGGGTATTCGTGTCCGAAGAAGAACGCGGAACTGCCTTAACGCTGAAGCTCTCATCGGCGCCCAAATCGGTATTTGCAGGCAAGCTTGTTTTTAATACGCTCCTTTCTTTTACCATCAATCTCTTTATAGTTATTTTGTTTGTGCTGATCACCGGACTTGAGATAAAAAGCATAGGATTATTTATGCTTGTTACTGTGATCGGCAACCTTGGTTTATCTTCGGTGCTCACCATTATTGCCGCGCTGATCTCGAAAGCAAATTCAAAAGGCACCCTTTATCCGGTACTCTCTTTTCCTCTCCTGTTGCCATTAATGCTGAGCACTATTAATTCAACATGGCTCACTATTGAAGGGGTCAGTTTCGATCAGCTTATAGGCGACTTCCAGATAATTGTATCTTACACTATTGTGGTAATTACCGCCTCATTTCTGCTATTTGATTTTATATGGAATGATTAATCCCAATTGAGGGTAAAAAATTTTTCCTAAAGTTTATTATTTATCTATAAGAAAATAACTTTTCAAATTAAGTCGGCAAATAACAACATTCGCAACATTGACAAATATCATGTTTCAAAATGACACAAATCATAGGAATTTTTTAATTGATAAATTATATTTATATAATTAATCCTCAAGTTCGTTTGATATAAAAAACAACATTATGTTTCCAGGAAGCAAAAATCCCATAGCTTCACCTTCTATCTGGCTAAAAACTCTGGCTTTAACCAATCTTATAATATTAACATTTCTATTTTCTTCCTGCAGCGACGATAATCCGGTAAAAACAACGCCTGTTAGTGAATTTGACTCAGCTCGTTTTAATTGGCGAACCGAGGATATATATTATCATGGATTTGCTGGAATTTGGGCACAGGATACAGCAAATATTTTCCTTCTAAACCACGCCAACCACTCGCTTTATAAAGTTTCCGGGGGGATATCTTCAATATTTAATGTTGGAGATTATTATCTCAATGATATAAAAGGTTTGTCAAATAGCGAAGTTTATCTTTTTGGGACAGGACTTAATGATAACAAGCTAATCATAATAAAATGGAATGGGGCTGGATTTGAACCGCATATTTCGGATATTGTTGTTAGCTCTGCAAATGCTAACTGGGTTAGAGGCTGCGTTATCAATTCAAATGAGGTATGGGTATGTTCACAAAATGGAATCTGTAAATTTGATGGGATTAATATGACTAACTATTCATATGATGATACCCTGTTGATTCCATTAGATTTGTTTTTGTCTTATAACAATAAAGTCCAATATATTGGCGAACAGTGGGTAGACACTTCATATATTAAAGAAAGTCTTTTTGAGTTTCAATATACTGGTTTTGTCAAAACTTATAGCCATATAGCTGATCCATTTCCAAACGGATCCTACGTTTTTCTGGAACAGGTAGGAGGATATAAATATGGAGTTGAATTTAATGAACCTGTTGGATTACCGTGGTCTGTATGTATTTACAATTTTTCTGGCGACGGTTTTTCGCAAGATTTTTGTTTTAACAATAAAATAGAATCAAATTGGCATGCAATCCCTAAAAGTATTGTTGGAAATAGCCTGCAAAACTTCATTCTTCTCACATATACAGATCGAAGCATTTTTGAATCAAGAGTAGGGATCGTCAATTGGGATGGCATTAAGCCCAGCAAAGAATTGTTATTGTCCCCTTATGTTAGTCCATACGACTATGATACTTTTATATTATTTGCTATGAATAATCGTAATTTCTTAGTTACCGAACCTGATGCAAATAACTCTATTAACACATTTTTACACATAGGGACAAAAAAATGAATGCATTAGATAACACCTATCTTTAGTATTAAAGAATGGTTCAAAGATGTATTTTCGAGAAAAACTAATAAATTTTATAAAGGATTAGCAAAGAAGTTTACAAGATATTTAAAGTCATCCTGTTTTTCTAAATAATTTTTTAAAGTTTTTTATTCATCTATGTAAGAAAACCAATTTTGGCAGATTGAAGGGGCTCCATTATGCTTGCAGGCAAAATAGGATTTAATCCTGTTTATAGGATTATGCCCCTTATCTGCTTCCTTCTAAGGCCTGCAATTTAAGCATTTTTCAATGAACTTAAAATTGAAAGGTAATTCCATGAAAAAAACAATTTTCCAAATTCTTTCAGCATTTTTCATTTTTTTATTTATTTCTCAAGCGAATGCACAAAACTGGGTATTAGAACAATCTTACCCGGGATATGAATTGACGCAAATATGTTTCATTAATGCAAATTCAGGATGGATAACATTATCGCATCAAGGTATATACGTTGATATTAAAAAAACTGTAGATAAGGGAATAAGTTGGAGTCCTGTTTTTTCCTATACTGTTTACGGCTATAACCCGAAAACATTCTTACTCTTTTTGGATGTAAACACAGGATATGAAGCGCATAATAACCCTGTAGGCGGCAATACTATTCTTGCAAAAACAACTAATGGGGGCTACAACTGGTCAACGAAAGTTAATATTTTAAATTACGCGTCGAGTCAGCCTCTGATTATTTTTACAAATTCTAGTGATGGGTATCTTTTTACGAGCGAAGCGAATGATCCTTGGATAGTGCATGTTTATCATACTACCGATGGATTTAACACTTATAGCGAATCGTATAGCTCAGGTCCAATTAATCATTATCAATATTATTTGACTGACGTTTTTCAGGGAAATAGCGGAAGCATTCTGGGTATTGGATACAATGTTCATGGACCCAATTATGAATTTAATAATTTTTTGCAAGTTTATGGTAGTGGAAACAGTTTTTTAAATAGCTATGGAACGGATAACTCGCAGTTACGTATTCTTTATGGTTCTCTCATAAATTCTAGTAATCATTATGTAGGAGTTTAACAGGATAACAACTATTTCCCTGGAACAAGATTTTATGGCGCATTTAATCAACCTGAAAATTCAATTGTGATTGACCAACAGACTGATTTCAATAGCGTTGGAGGTCTGTCTTTCAGCGATCAAACTACAGGATTTGTGACTGTTGGTACAAAAGCATATGTAACGACTAATTCTGGTAATAGCTGGACGCATGAAGGCGATTTCAACTACAGTGTATATTCTGATATTGCTCATCACAGAGTCAAATCTTTCGGTGATGTTTGTTATGCTGCAACCGGAGTAGGGCAATTGTATACTCGTCAAATCGAAGGCCTTTTTCACACAAATTTCGATTGGCAGGGCGGGATACCCGGGATAATCAATGTGGATGGTACTGATCATAGCACAGCTGCTCCATATACAGGGTTCTATACTGGAGGAGATTGCATCATCTCCGCTTACCCTGTAATTTATAAACCAAATAGTTCTGACACAGCTTCAATTTTTTATTATTGGGGTGGGAATTTAAACGGCAGTATGAATCCTATTAATAGCCTTCAAACGAATTTAATATATAAAGATTTAAATATTAACGCTGATTACAAATCCTATTTGATATCTAATACGGATCCAAACACACCGGATGCTTTGAAATATCCAAACCAAACAAAAGCTGTAACCGATTCGGTTATCCCAGTTCAAGGAGGAACTGTTGGAGGATACATAAATTTAGCCTATGAATCTATGGGAGGGATTTTCTTTACACGCACTTTGAATGGATCCGGCAAGAATGGTAAATTTAAAAGTGAAGAACCAGTAAGCGGAACTGGAGCGGGATCCGCCGGTTATGCAACTTTTAACAATACAAATCCATATATAACAGATGTAAAACCATGGGCTGGCGGGCAAAATGAAGTTGACCCGGAAAGAAATGTAGCCATAGTTTGGGAAAGAAGGGAAGGAAATGATATAAAAATTCTGTGGGCTGGAAGATCTATTATGAACGATTACCATTATTGGGGAAGCCATGTTGTTGTTACAATTCCAAATGCTCCGGTTGGTTTCAAGTGCTTCCCTAAAATTGTCCAGGCTCATCTTGGCGGATATGATCCAAGTGACCGTTATATCATAACTTACTTAAAGCCGGAAGATAACAATAACAAATAAATTCAGGCTGTGTATTGCATTCAGGACCAGGTTCAGGGGACCCCTCAGACTTTAGTTGCTGCAGCAAATATTATTGAATATTCAGCTGCTTTTTTCTTTACCTGGAATAATGATCATCAATTCGACATACATTTGGCATATAACTTGAACAATACAATTTCCTATAAACATTGTGAATTCTATCCTTCTATTGCATATTGGCATTTTTATGCGGTTAACACTCCGGAATATTTATCCCTTTCATCGGGCGATGCACAGTTATATCGCAAGACACCTGATATTACTTTAAGAAATGCATCAAATAATCCGGCCAACGGCTACGTTCATATGCAGCCAGTTGTGACATATCAGGGCCAGCAGGTTGTGAGAATTATTGTCCCAAATGGAAATGGAATTGACGGTTATGACTATGTAACAACTTATAATTATCCAATAATAATTAAAGAGCGTAGAGCCGACGGTTCATGGAATTCGAATTCGTATAGTTATAATTCGACAACGCCTCAACAAAATCCTGGGATAGATGGTTCAAAAACAAAGGATTCTTATTTGGTCAACTATTCTCAAAACGACAACACATTCTTTCAACGGGTTCCTAAATGGAACGGCTTGAGCGGTTATTTTTCTACAATAACCAGTTTTTCCGGAAAAGACGCTAAATTTGTAAAAAGTGGCTTGGTTGATGCTTCGTCATCTGCCCAATATTTGATGGAACTTACTTCTACTGGAAATGTTAACACACTTGTTAAGCAACCGTTTTCAATTACAAACATACCACAATCCGGAACCGATGAAAGTTTCGATGGCGTAACAGGAGTTGTTGTAGTTGATAATTTGCAATACTCATTCAATCTCAATTCTGTCATGATCAATAATAATTTAATTGATTTTGGATTTAACATTGATACGACGCTAAATAACACTAAAGATGTTAACAACATTATGCATTCGAATAATTTCCGGCTTTCCGAAAATGATACTTTGGTATTGGGAAGAGACGGTTATTATTTGCCAAGTGACTCAGCCGGATCTTTTACAGGAATAGAATACTGGGTTGACCTGAAGCATACTAACGGTGAATTGTTCCAAAATCTTGTACATGATACGCTGCATGTTAACGATACAATTCACCTTGAGTATCTTGATGGTTATGTTATTACTCAAATTCCGGGAGGAGCGGATAGTTTTTATGTGAATCTTAGAATTGATACAATTCATGTTGGAATAGCGGCTGGCGGAGGATTAGGCGGCGATGGCGGAGCTGGCGGCAGCGGTGGTTTAGGAAAGCCTGGACAGATGAAAAAAGTATTCTGGCATGACGGAAGAAAAGAAAATGTTAACGCGACTGTTCCAAATGTATTTAATCTGTACCAGAATTTCCCGAATCCGTTTAACCCTGTTACAGTTATTAAATACGACTTGCCGAAAGATGTTAATGTTACAATTAAAGTATACAACCTGCTTGGGCAGGAAGTAACAAGGCTAGTTAATAATGAATTCAAAAAAGCAGGAAGATACGAAATTAACTGGAACGCTAACAATTGTGCGACTGGAGTATATATTTACAGAATAACAGCAGGCGACTATGTTAAGAGCAGGAAGATGGTTTTGATCAAATAAAATATTGAAGACAGCTATTACAGAAAATCCGGATTCCAAATGAGTCCGGATTTTTTAATTATAGCTAAAACCTGCTGTTTAAGGGTAAAAATTTTTTCCTAAAGTTTTCCGTCAATATCTCTTGACATAACAATAAAATTATTTTAGATTGATACTAAACTTTGGGAGGAGTTTAGATATGGGGTACTTCGACGATATTGATTTCGAAGATAATTCTCATGAGAAAAAACGCGATAAAGAAGAGCTGATTGAAGCGCTGTTGAACAAGGGTGAGAGCTACATTGCGGACCTGGACCTGGAATCGATCGACGAGCTCATAAACTACCTGCTGGAAAAGAATCAACACATTAAAGCTATAAATTGTATTGATTCTCTTTTACAGTTCTTCCCTTACTCAAATGAAATTTGGCAGCGTAAAGCTATAATTTATGATAACAAAGGCGACTTTCAAAATGCCATCCTCTGTTTTGATAAGGCAATCAGCCTGAACCCAACTGATGAAGAAGCCATCTTGAATAAAGGCATAACGCTGGATAATTCAGGCGATTTTGATGAAGCTTTATACTGTTTTAACCGCGTTTTAGAGATTGACCCCTGCAGCATAGACGCACTTTTTAACAAAGGCTTAATTCTTGAGAAAACTGATAACTTTGCCGATGCTATTGGCTGTTTCGAAAAGATAATAACTCTGGAACCGCGCCACAAAGACGCTTATTATGAGCTTGGATATTCATTCGATTTTCTTGACCAGCTTGATAAGGCGCTTGAAGCATACGATAAACACATCGAATTTGCACCGTTCAACTATAACGCATGGTATAACCGCGGGGTCGTTCAAAGCAGGATGGGCAGATGCTACTCGGCCATCGAGAGTTATGATATGGCTCTTTCTATAAACAGCCGGTTTGCCTCGGCATGGTACAACAGGGGTAATGCACACGCCGGCATAGGTATTTATACCCGCGCTATGGAAGACTACCTGCAATCGCTTACCTATAATAATAAAGACGTATTTGCTCTGTATAACCTTGCCAATGCTTATGAACAGCTTGGGAAGTATGATGAGGCGATTGCTACATTTTCAAGGGCCATAAGGACCGATGCTAACCATTTTGAATCATATTTCGGAAGAGGAAACTGTTATTATCATCTTAGCGAATATAAAAAAGCTATGGATGACTATGATTTTGCAATAACTTTATATGCAGATAACGCGGACCTGTGGTATGCAAAAGCAGACGCTGAATATAATCTTGGCTTGATCCATGAATCAATCGAGAGCTACTGGAAGGTAATGGCGCTTGATTCAAAAAACTATGATGCGTCGCTTGACCTCTGCGATACGCTGATCGAAACCGAAGAATACGAGCTTGCCGCACCTGCGCTTGATGAATTAATAAAACATCAGCCTGATTGGAGCGAACCGCACTATTCCAAAGCGAAGCTGCATTTCCTCACCGGCGATACTGAAGAAGGTATCATGGAGCTTGAAACAGGCTTTCTGCTTTCGCCGTCCGATAGATTTGAATATGATTTTGAAAGGGATTGGGAAAAAGTACTTCAGTTTTTAATCTCAAGGGACGAATAGAACAAAATACTACTCTTTTATTATAACGTCAAAAACTTTTTTATCTTTTATCTGCATTAAACGCTTACTTTTCAGCTTTTTTACAATATCATAATTGTGCGTCGCCATAAATACTGCGGTGCCTTTGTAATTTATATTCAATAGAAGCTTAATAATTTCAAAACTGACAAACGGGTCAAGGTTTCCTGTTGGTTCATCTGCTATCAATATATAAGGCTCGTTTACCATTGCCCGCGCTATCGAAACGCGCTGCTGTTCGCCGCCTGAGAGCTCTTTCGGCATCTTCTTGTATGATTCAAAAACCCCGACTTCATTCAAAATATTAAAAACTTTTTTCTTTATTATGTCGGGCTTATCGCCTCCAAGATACAGCGGCAATGCCACGTTATCAAATACATTGCGGTCATTAAGCAGCTTATAATCCTGGAAAACAAATCCTATCTTCCGGCGTAATATCGGGATCTCAGGTTTCTTTATCGTACTTGAACTGAATTCAAATACGCCGACTTCCCCTGCTGAAGGCGGAAGCTCCATATTGATCATTCTGAGAATTGTAGTTTTCCCCGAGCCGCTTTCCCCGATTAAAAATGCAAACTCCCCCTTTTCAATCGTGAAGTTCACTTCCCTGAAAAGATCCCTTTTCGGATAACTAAACGCTACATTACTGAATGATATCAAATTATGCCGTTACTTTCTGATTCTGTTTTTATAAATTCTGTCAGCCGCTTTTATCGCTTCAACCAGGCTTGCGGGATTTGCTATTCCTTTCCCGGCAATATCAAACGCTGTTCCGTGGTCGGGAGAAGTTCGCACAAACTTCAATCCCGCGGTAAAGTTCACGCCGCTTAATCCGGCTATCATTTTAAACGGAATGAAACCCTGGTCATGATACATTGCAAAGGTCATGTCAAACTTGCCGTACGTTTTACTTGCAAAATAACCGTCAGCCGGGTACGCGTCGCTTAAAAATAAGTCTTTGTATTTTGATCTAAGTTTCTTCAGAGCCGGGTTAATTATTTTTATTTCTTCATCGCCTATTAATCCCCCGTCGCCTGCATGCGGATTCAAAGCCAACACACCCATCCTGGGTTTCTTAACTCCAATATCAAGCTTCAGCGAATTATAACAAATCGATATTTTACTTTGCAGCAATTTATCCGTTATCAGGCCCGCAGCTTTCTTAAGAGGGGGATGAGTAGATGCAAACCCCATGTTTATATCTTTACCCAGCATTACCATGCATGTATCTTTGGCTCCGCTCAGAGCGGTAAGCATTTCAGTATGCCCGTCAAATCTGAATCCGCCGAGGTTCAGCGCCTCTTTCGATATTGGAGCTGTAACAATTGCATCGTAGTCGTCATTCATACAATAATTAATGGCTTCGGCTATTGCGACGCCTGATACAAATCCGGATTCAGCGGTAACATACCCGGTTTTAATTTTTACATTCTTAGCTGCAATGGGAATTATATTAAAATCATCCGCCCATAACCTTATCTTCAGCGCCTTTGCATAATGTTCCAAAACGTTGAGCGGAGAAATTACAGTCAGGTCGTATTTTTTAACAAACCTCTCATTTTTAAGAGTCTTAATAACAATTTCCGGCCCAATGCCGTTAATATCGCCAATAGTAATCAAAATTCGCGCTTTCATATGACAAATATATACTCTCCGTTAAGCATATACAATGAAATGAGTTAAGACGTATATGTCCGAAATATTGACTTAACCAAACGAAATCAGACCGTTAAATTTGGATATAATTTAATCCCTGATCATCATGAAAGCATTATTTGTTTTTGTTGCACTTTCAGTTATACTCATCCCGCGCTTTTTATTTTCGCAAAACGAAATAAAGAATTACGAACCGCCTGCTGTTATAAAAGGCTCTGACCTGAATGTCTCATTTAATTCAAGTTTCAGTTCATCAAAGTCAATTTATTCCGGTATTACCCAAACCGGCGGCCATTTGGATTTTATCGGTAATTATGATTGCTGGAAATTGACCGATAGATTAAACTATGCCGTTAGCGTATCCTCGGAAATGTATTTTGATAAATCAAACTTAACAGATGTAATTATTGAAGCTGATATAAGTGATGAACAGCTTTATCTCAGCTCTTCAAATTACTTAAGCGCCGGGGCATCTTACTATTTCCTGAAAAATAAAATTTACGGAGGCATGTTTACCCATGCTATCGCATATTTTGCTAACAAAACATACCCGGCTTATTCCGCCGACTTTTTTCCTTCCGTTGGATTCGGCAAACTAGTTGATGCCGCGGAGGTTACAGACGCGGATAACTTCGAGAAGGTTTTAATCAGGCAAAAAGTGATTTCAAAACCATTGAGCGCGGGCGTAATGAAGAAATTGATAGAATTACTTGACCGAAGAAATGATTCTGAGTTTTACAGTAAATATAAAGATGATGCCGAAATTGAATTTTACACGCAGGTTGAGCGCTTATTGACCGACGAAGGAGTTATCAACTCGCCGCTTGGCTCGCGAACTACGCTGAAACTTTTTCAGACACTCTCAAATCCTAAATTTATATTTTATCCAAAATATAAAGGATATCAGTTACAGGCTGAACTTGATTACACAATGGATAATAACAGCGGATACGATGCGGTTCAGACAGAATATATCAAGTCGGCTACCTTCAGCGCAATCTATGGACTGCCCATTAACTCTAAATTTTCATTATTAGGATCTGCATTTTTTACAATCCCGGGAAAATATAATTACCTTCTGGAATACGATGATTATGGTTTTCATTCGCCTATTTCACTGGTACAGTATTTCCAGCGCCCCAATTACAATAACGAACTGGTTCCTTTTTTTGAGGGTTCAAAAGAAACTGAGCGATTTTCGTATAAGATGAGCGGAGCTTTTGATGCGTATTATAATATTAACAGCGTTGCGGGGGCTAATTTTCATGGACAGCTGAATCTGGCTAAATTAACCGGCAGCGCCGGCAACGCATTGGCAAGCTATGAAATAAGGGCTGAACTGGATTACAATATCTTATCCAAAATGATATTGGAACTATCTGCTAACTACGATAAGTTATTTTATTCAGGGTACGATTTTGGCGGAGCCTTCAGAATTAATTATATTATCTTTTAGCGCGGTTAAGCAGGTCCTACTGAATATTCCCTTGCGGCATCAATTCTTCGTTTAATCGAAGGATGCGAGTATGACCAGAACTCTACAAACTTGTTTGGTTCAGGGTTGGCAAGATTCTGGAACGAGAGTTTCTCCATTGTGGATTCAAATGCCGGGAAGTTTTTTGTGGTCTCAACTGCAAACCTGTCGGCTTCAAACTCAAACTTGCGCGATATGGAAGAACCGATAGGCATCGTTATAAAAGCCCATACTGTAGCAATTAATGAAAGCAAAGGCAACGCCCCAATTTCCCACGCATGAGTAAATCCAAACTTAGGCAGCAAAAAATTATAGGAAGCCGACATAACAAATAAACCTATAAACGCCCCCAGCGATGAGATGAGAATTCCCTTTTTTATATGTCCTTTTTTATAATGCCCCAGTTCATGCGCGAAAACAGTTTCAATCTCTTCTTCCGAGAAACCCGAGATCAGCGTATCGGAAATTATAATTCTCCTGCTTGAACCAAGTCCGGTAAACGCGGCGTTTGCTTTCTTCGTATTCTTGCTCATATCAAAACTAAAAACGCCTTTAACCTTGAAGCCTGCCTTTTGGCACATATTCATTATTGTTTCCCTAAGCGTTTCATTTTCGATAGGCTTGAATTTATAGAACAGCGGGAAAATTATAATTGGGGCTATCTGCGCCAGAAGGGCTGAATAAACCCAGACTATACACGCAAGATATAACCACCACAGGTCGTAGTTGCTGATTAAATAATAAAACAGAAAAGCTATCGGCAGCGCGATAAGCGCGCCAACGAGCGCCGTTTTAAGTTTATCTATAAACCATTTCGCAAGCGATTGGTTTGAAAGCCCGAATTTATGTTCTAGCCTGAATCCGAATATATAATCTACCGGAAATGAAAGTAACGATGCCGTAATTCCAACGCACAGTCCGAATATCAACAGCGCAAGGTAAGCGCTTGAAGTGTAACTATACGAAAATAACTCGAGTTTTTTGCTGTATCCCAGCGAAACAAACAGAACCAGAAGAATGAAAGAAATTATGGCTTCGGTTATTCCTACAACCAGCTTTATTTTCTCATATTTCTTCGCTAATATTTTCCTGCTTTCATCCATAATCTACAAATTTAGCTTTATTTAAAGTTAATCTAAACGGAATAAATTCACTCAACGGATTTTGTCAAAAAAAATAAGTATATTTATTGACATTTTTATAAATCATCCAAATTAAGTATGAAAAAACTATTTAAAATTCTGGGAATTTTATTGATTCTTTTAATCGTTGCGGGGGCTGGTTTTTATATTTACTTAATGAAATCGTTTCCAAAGGTCGAGCCTGCGCCAACTATGAAGATCGAAGTAACGCCGGCGAGGCTTGAACGGGGCAATTACCTTGCCAATCATGTTGTAGGCTGCATCGGCTGCCACAGCGAGAGGAATTTCGGGTATTTTGCGGGTCCAATCGCTCCCGGCACTGAAGGCAAGGGGGGCGAACTTTTTGACGAATCAAAGGGATTTCCCGGAAGCTTTTATGCAAAAAATATAACCCCTGCAGGAATAGGCAACTGGACCGATGGAGAGCTTTTCAGGGCGGTTACATGCGGCGTTGATAAAGACGGCGAACCGCTGTTCCCCATGATGCCATACCTGCATTTTGGGCAAATGGATAAAGAGGATGTTCTGAGCGTGCTGGCATATATCAGGACTTTAAAACCGATTCCAAACGATGTTCCTAAATCAAAACCGAGATTCCCGATGAATCTTATCGAACGAACTATCCCCTGCGCATCAAATTTTCAAACGCGGCCGGATAAGAACAACACGGTTGAGTATGGCAAATATTTAGTCAACTCGGCCAGCTGCACAGATTGCCACACTCAGCAGGTGAAAGGAAAGCCAAAAGAAGGATTGGAATTCGCAGGCGGTTTTGAGTTCCCCTTTGATAATGGTTTCCTGGTTCGTTCAGCAAACATTACTCCCGAAGATGAAACAGGCATAGGTAAATGGACAAAAGAACAATTCATAACAAAGTTTAAAGTATTTGATAAGCCGGCCGATCAGAATAATGTTCCGGTATCACCCGGCACATTTAATACGTGGATGCCTTGGACATACTATGCAGGAATGACAACCGAGGACCTTGGAGCTATGTATGATTTCCTTAGAACGCTGAAACCGGTAAAAAACAAAGTTGAAAAGTTCTCTGCAATTGGAGTGACAAACTAAAAACATGGTTACAGAGCGCGACTTTGTAATTATAACGTATAATAAAGAGAGGGATACCAGCGCGGAATATTTCGCAGTGCAGAAAATCCTTCACAGGCATTCCTCTCTTCATATTAAAGACGCGTTGGAGCCTGAGATGGAACGCCTGAAGATGGAATTCCTTAGCGAATTCGCATTCATGGAATACCTTCTTTTTTTGCTGGATGAGAATTTTCGCTCAATGAAATGGGACGTGTCAAAAATTGAGCTTTCGGGAAGAGAAGCGCTGCTCGCCGGGATTTATGACGAGACCATCCGGAAAACTCTTGCCGAAAAAACGATTGAAATCAAAACTTATGTTGAGAGGAAAGTTGAAGCCGGCGAAATTACCGGCCTTTCTTTTTCAACAAATAAGGTTGAGTATCCCAAAGCGAATTTGTATGTTCAAAGTTTCGTATTAAAGAACAATGATATTGTCCTGGCGGGATTTGTAAAAGATATTCCTTCAATGAAAGATCTTGAAATCAGGACAAATTATTCTGTTCTAGTGGCTGAAATGCTAAATATGAGCGCGTTTATTGACGAGTTTAAGAAGTAACTGGTGAATCCCTTCTAAATTGAATCTACCCCTATATTTCTCTATATTTGCTAAATTTATTGAGTTTTCAAGCCAAACCACGTCTTTAATGAAATCTATAAAAGTTATCATTGTTTTGATATTTTGCCTGTTTCTTGCCTCATGCAGCAAGAAACCTGATGTGATCTACGTTAACGGAAAGATCTATACGATGGATAAAGATAACAATATTGCCGAAGCCATCGCAGTTGGAGAAGGGAAGATTATCGCGCTTGGGAAATCAAGCGAACTGAAAGAAAAATACAGTTCTGTTAAGGTAGTTGACCTGCAGGGGAAAACTGTTGTGCCCGGCTTCATCGATGCAGAAGGCAATCTTATGGAATTTTCAAAACAGCTTAGCCTAATCGATCTGAGAAATGCCGAGTCGCTTGACGAAATTGTTAAACTTGTAAGCGCCCGGGTGAAAACGGCAAAACCGGATGAATGGATAGGCGGATTTGGATGGGACGAACTGAACCTGAGCGATAGCGACCTGGAGAAACTCAATTACTCGATCCTTGACCAGGTATCAACAAACCAGTATATATATCTTGTCAACTCGCTTGGCAACACAACTTGGGTAAATAAAAAAGTTCTTGACCTTACCAAGGTTACAAAAGACACACCTGACCCGGAAAACGGAAGCATAGGCATAGACGATAAAAATAACCTGACCGGTTTGTTTTACGATGACGCACAGGAATTTGTGATAAAAGTGTTACCCCAGCCAACCGAGCAGCAGGTAATGAGCAACATCCAGCGGGGAACAATGGAACTGCTCAAATATGGCATCACAGAAGTTAACGATGCAAACATCACCGAAGAGGGCCTGAATGTATATAAGAAGATGGTTGATGATAACCGCTTCCCTATCTGCCTTGACGTTATGGTGAATGGGAAAGGCCCGATGTTTGAAAAATATCTGGCTAGCGGTCCGGAAAATTATAAAGACAGGATCAACATAAAATGCTTTCATCTTGAGTACGACGGTTATTTTGAAACCCAGGATGCCGCGATGGAGAATGATTATACCGAAGAACCAAAACGCAAGACGCCGTATAATGACGAGTTTGACCTGAAAGACATGTGCAAAAAGGCGTTCGAGAAAGGTTTCCAGGTTTCAATTAAGGCTGTTGGCGATAGAGCGGTAAATGCGGCGCTGAACGCAATTGAATCGGTCAGCAAAGAAGTAAAATCAAAAACAGGGCGCACAAGGATCGAGTACATAGAATTTATTTCTCCAAACGACATACCGCGTTTAAAACAATTTGAAATAATACCAAGCTTAAGACCCGAGATATCGCTTACAGATAAATCTATAGTTCCTGACCTGATAAATCCTGATAACGGAAAAAATGTTGGTTTGTGGAGTACTCTGCTTAAACAAAACGGTATGGTAATATCAGGAACGGATTTTCCGTATCACTCAATAAATCCGCTTATCCAGATGTATTATATGTCAACAGGACTATCGCTTGATACGGCTGATAACAGAGTATCCAACAATATGGGACAGAAACTCACTTTGATGGACGCATTGAAATCGTTTACGACCTGGGCGGCATACGGCGCTATGGTTGAAAACGACCGCGGCACACTGGAACCGGGAAAAATAGCCGACATGGTGGTTCTATCGAACGACATACTTTCTTCTGACCCTTCAGTTCTTTTAAAGACTGCGGTATTAATGACAATTGTGAGAGGCGAAGTGTTATATGATAATAAAAAGCCCGCCGCTTACCTGAATAGATGACACAGACTCTGAAATCATGGAGTATCTTAGAAATACTAAAAGTCACCGAAGCTGCGTTTAGAGAAAAAGGAATTGAAAATCCCCGTCTGAATGCCGAGGCCCTGCTAGCCGATACTTTAAACACCGAAAGAATTAATCTATACCTTGACTTCGAAAAACCTTTGAAGGATTCGGAGATTTCGGCTTACAGGGAAAAAATAAAAAGAAGACTGAAACATGAACCGCTTCAATATATCCGCGGATTTGTTGAGTTCTACGGCATGCGCATCAAAGTTAATCCCTCGGTCCTTATCCCAAGTCAGGAAACTGAACTTCTTGTTGAAAAAAGCATAGAAATAATTGCACAGCAAAATAACCCGCGGGTTCTTGAGATCGGGACTGGTTCAGGTTGTATCGCAACGGCTGTCGCGTTAAAAAGTGATTGTATGATTGATGCAATTGATATTAACAATGACGCGTTAGAGACAGCTAAGGAAAACGCTGAAATAAACAGCGTATCAGGTAAGATCAATTTTATCAACAGAAATATACTTGCTGATTTCACAGACTTCAATGAGTATGATATAGTGATCAGCAATCCCCCATACATTGCCGCAAGTGAAATTGACTCGCTCCAGGAAGAGTTAAAAGGTTTTGAACCGCTGAGAGCTCTGACTGATAATGCAGACGGGCTTACTTTTTACAGAAAGATATTTGAGCTGGCGTGCAATACTTCGCATCCGGTAACAATTCTGATGGAGATTGGGGATGGGAAAAAAGACTGCGTTGAAGATCTTGTTAGAAAGGGCGGATTTGAAAATTATTTATTCCATAAAGACATGATCAATATCTACAGGGTCCTCCGGGCAACTAAAACATAAACTGATCTGGCATGATAGCGTTAATTCAAAGAGTTTTAGAGTCGTCGGTTACGGTTGATTCCCAATTAGTCGATAAGATCGATGGCGGACTGCTTGTGCTTCTTGGAATAAGAGAAGACGATAATGATAATGACTCAAAATACCTGGCTGCTAAGACTGTTAACCTCCGCATATTCCAGGATTCAAACGATAAGATGAATCTATCGCTGCTTGATACCGGAGGCGAGATATTAATTGTATCGCAATTTACGCTTCATGCCGATACAAGGCATGGCAACAGGCCAAGTTTTACTGATGCTGCAGAACCACAAACAGCGGAAAGCCTGTATGAGAGTTATATAAACGAATGCAAAAGCTTATTGAGCACAGATAGAGTACGAATGGGCAGGTTTGGCGCAATGATGAAAGTAAAACTTACAAATGACGGTCCGGTTACAATTATTCTAAGAAGCAAAAACGATTACCAGTAAATTGCTAAACATATCAATCATAGGATTCGGCAGGGTCGGTTCGCATCTTTATTACGCGCTGAAAAAGTCAGCCAAGGCGAAACTTCGCACTGTTATTAAGAACTCCCAATCAAAGATTGACGTAAAGGGTATATCGTCAAGCGACGTGATATTTATTTGCACAAGCGATAAAAAGATTAGCGCGGCAGCATCGAAACTTTTACAAAGCGGCGCAGATCTAAAAAACAAAATCATATTTCATACTTCCGGCGCGAAAAATTCAGACGCTATCAAAGCTTTAAAAAAGGCCGGCGCTTTTACTGGCTCTTTCCACCCGGTTCAGACTTTTGTTAAGATCGCCGGCAGGTATTCCGGTTCATTCGAAGATATATTTGTAGCGCTTGAAGGAGATGCACGAAGTATCAAAACCGGGGTTGATATAACGCGACTGATAAGCTCGAAGCCGATAAAGTTAACTAAAGAGCAGAAAGTACTTCACCATATATGCTGCGTGCTTTCAGCAAATTATCTTGTAGCATTAATGCGTAATACCGAAGCCCTGTTTAGCAAGATCAAAGGTGGAAGGATACCGAAAAATGGATTTAAAGACATCAATTTTTTCGACATATATAAGCCGCTGATAGTGCAAACACTGAGAAATATAGCTAAAATCGGCTCAATTTCAGCGCTAACCGGGCCAATTGAAAGGAACGAGACTGAGACCCTGGTATTGCATCTTGAAGCGATCCGGAAAAAAGCGCCGGAGATTCTGCCCGTATATATTTTTATGGGAATTGAAACTGTAAAAACGGCGTTAGAGAAGAAGAGCCTCAGTAAGCCGGACGCTCTTAATTTAATAAAACTGCTGAACAAATACTAAAATATTGAATTACTCTAAATTCGCATTAGCTATTTTTATTTTCCTGGCATCGGTAACGGCGCCCTTACTCTCACAGGTAGCAGAGCAAAAGCCCGCAATAAATGATTTTAAACTTCGGAAACTAAGCTTTAACTCGCTCGCCGATTCCACTAAGAAAACAACTCCTATTAAAAAATTCAGGGCAGCGGGAATATTTTTGAGCGTTGGAAGCGGCCTGAACGTTCCGCTTAAAAGTTTCGGCGATAACTCAATACCTACATTCGGGATACTTGGAAGGCTTGAATATACTTCTACCACAATATTTCCGTTCGTGATAGGCGGAGAGATAACTTATTTCAGCTACCTGGGTAAGGACCAATTCACAACATTGTACATTCTTAATACGTTCAGAACTCACATCACTTCTTATGGCCTTAGCATTGAATACTCGCTGGCAAGACTGCTTAACTCGCCGTATAGTATTCCTTTTTTAACAATTGACGTTAAGACCAATAAGATAAGAAGGGATATAGACCCCAGTATGACGTTTCAGGATCTCCCTGTTACAGACTCCAGGGTCAGCGTAAGCGCGGGTTTTGGCGTAACGCTGTTTGTTGTTGACTTCTACGTAAAGTACAACTATATGAAAGACCTGTCTAATTTCGGAGCATATGCAAAAATTAAGTTTCCTGTAATCAGATTTTAACGATAAAGTGAATCTCAGTTCATATTTAGAGAACATTTATATAATACCAATCCTGATATTTTCGGTAGTTATCCATGAGATGGCGCATGCATGGGTAGCGCTGAGATGCGGGGATACGACAGCAAAAGATTTAGGCAGAATTACGCTTAACCCTATTCCGCATATTGATCTGATGGGTTCTATCCTCATTCCCTTGTTTTCTATTTTTGCAACCGGAAGAGTGCTTATAGCCTGGGCAAAGCCTGTGCCAATTGACCCGAGGAATTTCAGAAGCTTTAAACGCGATGATACGCTGGTCACTGTGGCCGGCCCGATATCAAATTTCCTGATCGCATTTGCATGCGTTTTAGCTGTAACCGGGTTTTTCTATCTTAGCAAAGCGCTAAAGCCGGCAGACGGATCGATCGGATTTGAATTTATTACTTACATGGTCAAGATGTTTTATGCGGGAATATTGTTAAACGTTACGCTTGCTGTGTTTAATATGATTCCCATCCCTCCGCTTGACGGTTCTCATGTTCTTGCAAATATTCTGCCCGAAGAAACGGCCATGAGGTTCCGGTCAGTAGGATTTACCGGAATTTTTTTAATTCTTTTGCTTTTTAATTTTGTGCCGGGATTTTCAAATTTCTTTTTTTCTATTATCTTTGCAGTAGCCGGTCCGTATTACAAACTTTTAGATTTATTCATAAAATGAGCAGATCGAAAAAAACTGAAGATTACGAAGATTTTTTAGAAGATTATTACCACGAAGGAGAGCTCTCAGAACTCGAGACTCACGTTCTGTCGCAGAAGGTGCAGCGTAAAGCAGACAGAAACAGGAACAGCATCAGAGGGTTCATTAAGCATATTATTGCTTTAAAAAAATATTTGCTCGATGGAAACGTTAAATGGTACAGAAAATCGGTGGTGGTCGCTGCGCTTCTTTATTTCCTTTCGCCGGTGGATGCTATACCTGACGCCTTGCCGTTTGTTGGATTCCTTGATGATATGGGAGTTATATTATGGACCGTTAAATTTATGGGGAAAGAGCTTAGCGGTTATTACGACTGATCAGTTTAAAGTTTTTGTTCCTTCCAGATAACCTTGCCGCCGAATAATAAAATAAATGGGGTCAAAAAAGAATATACTGTAAAGTATAGCTCAAATAGCGGAAAGTATAGATACACTTTAGCCATTTTTAGCTTGAAGGCGGGTATAGAAATGAAAATCATATCGATTATTATTTTTGAAACGGCAAAGAACGCGTAAAACCTGGTATCCAAAAATATCCATCCGAACAATAAAACAATGCTTGTCGCCCACTCAATTATGCCTACTATTATCCCGGGCAAGCTGGAATCAAGCCCTCCTCTCATCCATCTTTTTTTCTGCCTGAACAGCTCTTTAAAATCTTTACAGGGGTACGTGTCATTTTTAACATCCGGGTTAACGGGGAACTTTGCTTTCCATTTTGTTTTTCTTCTTATAGTATGCAGAAGCATAAAATCTTCTGTTACTGAAAACCTGATGTTTTCGTAACCGCCAACTTCGTCGTATGCCTTGCGTCTGTAAGACATGTTATTGCCCAGGCAGCTTAACTCTGCTTTAATCCCGTTGCCGCCTGATGCAAGAGCCAGCAGGTAGATCCAATCGAACGATTGCAGGCTCCACCATGTGTTTTTTAATTCCATGGTAGTAAAACTATTTACAACGCCAGTGCCGCTATCGTAATAGCGAACCATTTCTTTTATCCAGCTTGGCTTTACTATTATATCTGCATCAGTGGTAAAAATTATTTCGCCTTTTGATTTCTTTATAGCTATAGCCAGCGCATTTGTTTTGCCCTTAAGCTTGCCTATGGTCTCGTCTGTCTCGAGGTATTTAACTACAGGATTGTTTTGCGCATAAGAGAGCATTATTTCTTTTGTCCGGTCGGTAGAGCGGTCATTCATCACAATTATTTCCAGTTTTTCGCTGGGATAGTCAGTCTTGAGAAGAGATTCAATACACGCGCCGATATTTTCTTCTTCATTCATCCCGGCAACAATTACCGAAACAGTAGGAAACTCGCCGTTTGAAGCGCCCGGTTTTTTGAGATTTATGATCATCCCTATATATAGCGCCAGGTGCTCCAGTAAATAAAATCCGAATAATATTAAGATTGCATTATCCATAAAAAAGTCCCGCCGGAATTACCCGGTAGGACCCGAATTAAAAACTTAATTTTTTAAAAAAACTATTTAACAACGGCGATTTTGATAGAAGCTGTTTCATTGCAGCTTCCTCCCTGCAGCTGTACCACAGCTATATATATACCGCTTTGAACTTTTGTTATATCCCACTGGACTTCATTATCCAGCCCCTTAAAATTTGTCCCTGGTAATGTTGTAACAAGCTCACCCGCTAAATCCATAATTTTAATATTGACCGTACCTGCATCATTACCTAGGAAATACCTGATATTTGTTGAGTTACCGTAAGCGGGATTGGGCCAATTGTAGACTTTATCAGATGGTAAACACGGACCGGTTGCGCTTGAACCGTTTGCATCAGGATTAAAATTCTGAAGATATTTATCTTTGAGATAATTTCTCCATTGAATTTTTGTCGAATCATAATTCCAGGGAGTCTTCCATCCGTACAAATATCCGTCGGTTGAATAAACTACAATACCGAACTTTCCGTTTGTATTAATAATCGCTGGCGTAGATTTTACCTCAGAGCCTGTAAGCACAGGGAATCCGTCCAGAACTTTTCCGTTTGTATTGTATGCGTACACCCTACCATCGACTGTGCCGAATATTATATCCATCAACCCGTCGCCGTCAAGATCTGCGACTGAAATTCCGCTGGAAATTCTGCTTATTCCGACTATGCTGAACGGGAAATTATCTACTACCACGCCTTTTTGATTTATAGCAAAGACTTTATCGTCAGCAGTGAAAAGTATTTGCTGCTTGCCGCTGTTAAACAGATTGGCAATTACAGGCGATGAGTAAACAGTTCCAATGCCAAGGTTGCCTGAAATTACGCCGCTTGATTGATCAAGCTTGATTTTATTTGATAAATCAACCGTAACAGAACGGCTTACCGCTAGAATCGGCTGACCATCATACGAAATCGCGCTTTCTGTAAAAAATTTATTTGTATTATCTATCGCGGCTGGCTGTAACGGTAAAACGCCTCCCGAACCTGTGGCTAATTCAACAACCGGGTTTGATGAGAAAGCCGAAACATTTTCAATCAACGAGTCAAGCCTGAATGACACGATCTTACCGTCAGATGAACCTGCATAAACAGATTTTGTTTGTAAAATTGTGCTTGATATATCAAGAACAGGCGTGGTTAAGTTTCCGCCATTATGAAAAATATTTATTATGTTCGGATTCGACGTCAGCGTATCAATCGTAAAACTCAGCAGGCTGAATTTATTTCCATGAACTCCGGCAATGTATTTTCCG
>CAZMRG010000005.1:27484-43245 GCA_964568655.1 uncultured Ignavibacteriales bacterium
TCCGGATGTACCGCCGCCTAGTTTTGAGCCTATGTTATACTCTACATAGCTCACGGCATAATCAGCCACGCTGTCTTTTAAAAATCCGTTCGGCATATCAACCCTTATCGGGGCGCCGTTATCCCTGAATCCGTACAAAGTATCATTAACGTTTACAAAAACTTCATCCAGCCCGTTACCGTTGTAATCTATTCCAATCGGCTGGGCGTTGCCGGATAGGTCTCTGCCAACTTTATGCGGATAATTGCTAATATTCGTTATTGGACTGCATGTTTGGAACGTAAATGTCATAGACGAATCTATTGAGCTGAAATTGGAAAGACAAACTCTTGAGTGTATTCCTGTATAGCTGTTTGAGTTTGGAATAGTTGACTGGTTAAACGCATTCTGATAAACATTTGACGGCCTGTAATGCTCGCCGTTATACCAGAAATCAACAAAGAACCCGTCGCTAACAAAATCGCCTAGCGGAGTGCTAATCACTACGCCTATATCCTGCGAACCTTTAGCTTCCACTACATCTACACCTCGGTGATGTATATCGGTATTAATTGTGTTTGAAGCAAACTTAGCGTCTATAACATTTTCATCTATGTGCCAAACAAGTATACCGCCCTGGTAATTTGCTGTATCGTTCTTTAATCCCGGAAGGCTCCAGTCAAGTTCATCAACGTCTACTATATTTCCTTTCAATGCTGCCACACCGTCATTAGAGAATCCGTCAAAGTCCTGGCTATAAGTAACTGAGTCCCGAATTCTGTTGCTCACGAAAACGATTTTTTCCCCATTTTTATATGCATCCCTGTTACGGTTCTCTATCAGGAAATATTCCTTTTCGCTTATAAGCACTTTGTAAACCGAGCTGTTCCCGTTTAAATCAAGGCTTGCTGCTCTGGTCGTATAAACGCCGTCTGAGCTCACCACGATCGGATTTATCCATCCAAGGTACTGTTTTTCCCATGCTGATGGTTCAGGCGGGAAAACGCCTAAATAGCTGAAAAGCGACTGCCCATCCATTAAACCGAATCTGCCAATAGCAGTTCTTCCGGTTTGAGTGTCGAACAAGTCAGGGAGGCCAAGATAACTTCCGATGGTCGCAACGGTAATGCCGTTCAAACCCAGCTCAAGGAACTGGTCGCCGAAACTTGTGTTTATAATTCTCCATTCCTGTTCAGGTAACACGCTTGAGCTTGGAATAATAAAGTTCTCTCTTGTATAAAAACCTTTTGCAGTATCCCCGTAGATCTGTTTTAAAGAACTATTGCTGAAATAAATAGACGGGATATCAAGCTCTCCCGAAAAAATACCGGATGATACAAGATCGACATCTCTTCCGACTCCCGCGTGAAATATCATGAATGCGGATTTATCAGGATTAACGCCGGATAAAAATCCTGCGACGCTATCAGCCGATGTCCATGATTCATAGAATAATTTGCCTATTTTGTTTAAGCCTTCATTCTTCCCCGGGGAATATTGGTCAAGTGTGCCTGAAAGCGTTCTGACGGAACCAAGTATTTTAAAATTAACTATCAGCTTGCCTTTTGAAGCCTTGAAATAATAGTTCTTCAGGAACTCCAAATGGTTTGCAAAATAGAGGCTGTCATGCGGCGGTGCATCAACCGAATCCGGGTAATTAGACGACATATCAAACCTGCCGTTGCCGGTTACGTTCGGGTTATTCGTATTCTGAAACTGCACCATAATAGCGTAGATATTCAGCGTATCAGGCACAGCAAATGAGAACAGGAAATTCCTGTAACTATTGTTCGGCTTTATCACCGGGTTATTATTGAGATGGTGATCTATGAGGATCTGCGAACTTTTAATTTTTTGTGAATATAACTGCGCTGCGGAAGATATTAATAAAGAAAAGACAAATAATATCTTTAAACAAAAGACTAGCTTGTTATTTTTCATTTAGACTATTTTCCAGGCGTATTTTCAGGACCCTTGTTTTCCGGTTTTTTCTGCGGTTCGTTCTTTCCGCCAATATTCACCATTAACGTGAACCTGAGAGTATTCGCCAAAGGATGATTCTGTTCTATAGTGTTAATATAACTGAAATCGAAACCATAAATATCATATCTCAACCCCGCGCCTAAAGTAATATACTTCCTTGCTCCGTGGTCGGGATCTTCATAAAAATACCCGGCTGTAAGACCTATCAATTTGGGATCGCCGTACCAGTATTCCGCCCCAACCGAGCTTTGAATTGATTTGAGAACATTATTTGCGCCGCCGCCCCAGGATGTAAATATTGCTTTGTACAGCGGATCCGATTCTCCGTTGTCGCCTCTTTTTACGACAAGCTTATTAAAATCAGCGGTAAGCGTAAGATTGTTAAACTGGCTTTGGTAAACGTCGTATGCAAATCCCAGCCTTAAATTAGACGGAAGAGGATCAGCCTGCGCCGCATCCACATACGTTACTTTTGGGCCAAGGTTAGAAAAGTTCAAACCAATGCCAAGCTTGTTGTTAATGAATTTCAATTTGGTTTTAGTCGGCCTCCATAAAACTGCAAAGTCAAAATCCAGATCATAAGCTACGCCGCTTCCTTTTTCATTGCCAACGTTGCCCACAGCAAGCTTGCTGTATATGAATCTTGTAACAATACCGACTCCAAGATCGCGCGTTACTTTCGTACCGTAACCTACTGCAATAGCTCCGTCAAAAGCCTGGTACTGCCCGATTTCATTTCCAAATTCATCGGTCCTTATAATTGTACCAATATTAAGATAGGTGATACTCATACCGAGCGTGCCGCCCAGTTTTTTCAAATGATATTTTGCGCTTAAATAATCATAAAACAGATCTCCAAGCCCCAAACCCGGAAGCCACGGAGAGTGTGTTATACTTACTTCAATTCCTTTTTGGAAACCGAGCCCCGCCGGGTTCCAATACATCGCAGATGCATCGTTAACTAACCCTGCTCCTGTTTCAGCCATACCTGCATTACCGGAGTTCGGACCAATTAATAAAAAGGGCACAGCTGACTCGCCCTGTGAAAAAGCCCTGCCGGATACGACAAACAGGAACGCAATAATACAACCTATTTTTACTTTTGACATCTAAATTTAACCTCCTAAATATTATTTAAACTCTTTTTAAGCTTCTGAAATCATTTTAAGACGGCAAGCTTGCCGACATTTGTTATAGCAGTTCCCGCATCGGTAGTTACTACAACCTTGTAAATATAAATACCGTTGCCCAGCGTTTCGCCGTCTGCATCTTTACCGTTCCACGGAATATAAACAAACTTATCGTTCGTAGCGGGCTGGTCAATTTCTTTAATCAGTCTTCCGGCTACTGTGTATATTTTTATTTTAGTAGTTACAAGCCCGGGGTAATTGTGCTGGTAAGTAAACGCGGTCCCGTCTCTGAACGGGTTCGGGAAATTATAAACGTTTATTACCTGAACAACGCCGCTTGTAACAACGTCAAAATTTATAGTCACCTGCGATGAATTATTGTAAGTATCCCACGCCCTGAGCCTCAGAGAATGCGTCCCGTTTCCAATACCCGTAAAATCATATGTAAGGCTTCCTGATTTATAAGACGTATCGCTGTTATAATACGTGGTCAGGTCATACTTGTTGCTCTCGTTGCCGTCAAGAGTAGCCTCAATTCTGTGCCCGATAGTGCCTGTTGTGTTTATACCTGATTCATCAAACATATCGGCAATCAGCTTGAAATTCTCGTTTACAACGTCGCCTGAGCGGAAATTCCTGTTATTCAGGTATGCGTTTATTCTTGGCCCTGTAGAATCTACAGGCGCATTCGGATTGATCCCGCCTACAAAGAAATTAGTGTACAGGCTTGAGCCGTCAGCCTGGTTATTATAAAAATAATTAACAAGCTTGCCCCGTTGATTCAGGTAAGACAGATCTTTTGGAACCACATATTCAGCGGTCCATTTTCCGTTTGTAATTGAAGAGAGCCCTGAATAGATTATTCCGCCGGGGAGCTTGAACCTGAACGCGTAAACCAGGCCCTGGTAAGTTTCGTCTATTTCGATCTGCCTTGTAACATCATACACTTTAACGAAAGTATTGCCATTGTATGTTGACCAAACACTAGAATCAGGATTAATGATAGAACCGTAAATTTTTATTTTGCTTAAAGCGCGCATTGTATCTGAACTGAGCCCGCTAATGCTGTCTATCCTTGTCTGAAAACGCGGAAAAGCTATACGCGTGGAAGGATCGCCAAGTAAAATGAACTTCTTGTCATTATCCGAATAAGACTGGCTGAACTGCTTGGTTTGAAAAATAGCTTTACCGAACCTTAGCGGGTAAAGCAAAGTATCTCTCTGCCCATAAAGCCTGTCAAAGAAATTTATCATAAGCACCGCATTTGAGCTTCCGTATACCGGCCTTGATGCCGCAAGGGTCCCAATTGAACCTTTATTTGGGGTAATAGTAAATTCTGCGGCGGCGCACACATTATGAGGATCGTCAAACTTAGACATATCACAGCTTGCAATGCTGACAAACGGATATTGGCATTGGTTATGAAGCTGGCTCATAATAACGTCTTTTTCAAGCACATATTCATGAGCCCAAACATCCGGGGCGCCATGTCCTATATAATGGATGTTCAGGCATCCTGCATTCCATGATTTAATAATATCTGCATTGACAGCGGGTTTTCTTTTGCCCTGCGCCGTAATAACCGTTGGATATGCTATCAAATATATCTTCACTTTATCAAATACCTGGGGAGTATGATTTTCTGACAGGTCTTCACTCTGGTCGGTGAATTGCGTGCCGTCGTACAAATCTCCGGAATAACCGTCGTCGGCTACAAAATCCATCCTGTTTTTCCAATACCCGTTGTTTACAGGATCCTCATAACAATCAACTTTATCAAGATAAGTATTTGCTAGATTAACGCCGGAAAGGTTTGTGGCCGGAATTCTTCCTATACCAACATCCGGTCTTCCAACAGGGGGATCGTCTACTATATTAGCATAAAAATCATCAGTAACGTATCCGTTCACCTGGTCAATCTGCGGGTCCGTCACTTCATATGGCGGCACCCAATTTTTTATATCCTGAATGCCGAAAATATTTTTATAGTCAAAAGTGCCGGACCCGAGCAATACAACATAAACAGGCCTTTCCTGCCAATTCTCGTAAGCGTACTTTAAAAAATCTCTGATTGCAACCGCATCAAGCACTCCGCCTGAAAATTCGTTGTATATCTGGTCGCATGTAAAAATGGCAGTATGCAGGTAATTGGGGTTTTCGGGCCCGCCTGCCTCGCGTTTTGATTTCAGCCTGTTTGCAGCTGCCATAAAGTCAGGATGCGTTATTATAATAAAACTGGCGCCGTCCGAAATTCCGTGCAGGTTCTGGTTGGATACTCTTTGTGAAATGGAAGTCGGTGTTTTGTATCCCGTTGGCCCCGCTACAACAAACCTGCTCAATGTTCCCATGGTCTGCGTCTTCTGGAATCTTACGTCGCTGGTTGAACTGGATATAGGCTGGATCATTCTCACGCCGTTATGGTTTGACACATCAAAAACCCTGATATCAGTTCCGCTGAATGAAGAAACATTGTATTCAACCAGCCCGTTTACATTAGGCGAGTCAAACCTAAGCATGTCGTTAGCCACGCTGTTAAGCCTGCGGGTGTATTGGATCTCCATCCAGTCCAAATAACCTTCTCCGTCAGGCGTGCCGCACTGAAAAGTCGCCCTCAGGCTGGTGGCTTCTGAATTCGGAGGACTTTTTAAAGATGCATTTACCGAAAAACTTGTCTCGGAAGTTGTGATCCAGGGGCCAAAACCCGGCGTTATACACTGCATTGGGTAGTTTAACTCAGCCACGGATGTATTATCGTCCTTAATTCTGAAAAAAACATTAAACGGACACGGTCCGGGTGAATAATTATTTACGACGCGGCTTGCAGGTTTAACAATATAAAGTATATCGCTGTTTGCCACAAGACCGGTCATATTTGTATTCCATACGAAAGATTCCCCGTCATTCTTTCTTTCGCTTAACCATAAATTGCCTTCGCTGATCAGGTTTGATTGCTCCTGTTCCAAAAACATTCTTTCCCTGAATGAAGTCTGAAGCAGCGGGTTGTTGCCGTTTTCAGACGGATCTAATGACATCCTGAATTCGGTCCCTGCAGGCCCCGGAGTATTCAGGCATATCCAATAATAATTTGACGTACTGTAATAATCCATTACATGGCTGTATATGCCGGTAGATGTATCATAATTCCATCTGTTAATGCTGTTGGCATAAAATAGAATGTAATCCTGGGGATCAAAATGGCCGTCTGCTTCACCCGATATAAATATCGGTATTGGCTGTATGTCGCTGGGCCTTGCCACCGACATAGGTTCCGGAAGCAGCCCTCCCCCGTTTCCGTACATCTTAATATTCCTTGGGTCGACATTAGTTAAATTAATGCCGGCGCTTTCAAGAAAACTTTTCGTGATCTTATAAACGCCTTCGCTTTGACCGTCGCTGTTATCTTTTATTTCTATCTTATACCAGTCGCCTGTATTAAACGGACTGCTTATGACCTGAACATTTCCGCGTTTGATGTTCTTTGATTTCGGGTTTACCCAGTTCATGGCCAGATCCGAATTCAAAGCAACGCCTTTCATCAGGCTTATCTCTTCCTTTGACCTCGGCTTATTCAGATATACGGGCGATTGTCCGAAAGTGACCCTTACCCGGATCTTTGTATATTGCTTCATCTGTTTCGTCACCGGATTATACTGGTACGGGTATATTACAAGATTACCGATTGAACCATCTCTCAGGCGGCCCACCGCTTCCAGCGAAGCGACGTTTTCAGGGTAAAATTTATTTTGCGAGTATAACTTTGAATCTCTTAAGTATAAGAATTGAAAATCTTCAGGATTCTTTGCGTTTTGTTTTGTTGGCACTACAGTTGGAATCGGCGCAAGGTTAATATTCGGAGCGTCATTCACCTGGAAATCGGTAACGGTTACCTTGTTATTCACTTCCGACGGGAACATCACGCTGAATACCCGTTTTCTTAAATCGGGCTGGCCTGATTCCTTTTCTGTTTTACCTACCGCTCCGTCAAAATCGAGCGTCAGGTATTGCTGTCCCTGGAATTCAATTACATTTGGTTTATTGTATTTTGGGTAGAATTCAATTTCAATATAAGAGGAGTTGGAACTAATAATCTTATAATCCGCCGCCGCGCCGCCATCGTCTTTTGCCGCAACTACTTTTTGGCCCTTTATTAATTCACTTTTATCCAGTTCAAGAACGGGAGTATTGTCTTTCTGGACTTTTTGGGCTATCAAGTAAACCGGACTCATCAACAGCGAAGCCAGGAAAATAATTGATATAGTTCTCATAATAATAACTTTAAATAGTTGTATAATAAAAAAACCGAATATGAATGTTTACCTTCAACATTCGGTTCTAATTATAAATGAATAAAATTGTTAAAGGCAACCTGAAACAGCGTAATTTAATAAACAGTAATTAAAACCTTTAACAATTTAATCTATAACTATTTGCCCTTTTTATTTTAAGCAATATAAATTGAGATAAAAATATTGTCAAGACTAAAAGAATTTTAGAAATATTGCTAAAACTAAGCCATTTTCGGCGAATGTACATCTTTAAGCAAGGTTAAACACTGTCCGAATACAGTTTGGGTTTCAATTGTGTTTATTTTTGAATTTGAAGACTTTACAGAAACTTTCTTTTCGCCAATTGGGCCCCATTCGTAAGCTTTGGTTTCGCCAAAAAGAGCGACCATTGGGACCTCTAATCCCGAGGCAAGATGCATTACGCCCGTATCATTTGTTACAAAAAGACTGCATAGATTTAGTAACGCCAAATTCCTCATTAAAAGTCCTTTATGGCAGGTAAAAGAATCCAACCCATACTTTTCTTTAATAACCCTCACTGTCTCTAATACGTAATTCCTGTCATCGGGCCCCTCGGATATCAAAATATGTGCGCCGTACCGGGAGCTTAACTGCGATGCAAGCTCGGCAAATTTTTCGGCGGGCCATACATTTGTTTCTTTTCCGGCGCCGGGATGAATTGCTATCACTGGCCTGGACCGGTCAATCGAGTTATCGCGAAAATATCCTTCTGCAAAATCTTTTAGTTCTTCAGCAAGAACAATTCTTATCTTTGATTCAACCGGAGGAATATTCAGCTGTTTTATTATATCAAGGTTCCTGTCTATCTGGTGAGTTTTTTTCAGTCCCCAATCAAAATCATTTTTTACATTCAGCAGGTAATCAACACGGTTGGGTTCAAAGTCCATGGATTTAACGCCGGCCCTAATCCTCGCTCCCGAATAATAAGCAAGCAAATGGTTTGTGGATGAAAATACTACGGTAGAAGGAACAACTGCAAGATCAATTTTTTTTGTCTTTAGTTCCCTCGCAAGATTCAGAAAATTCTCAAAGCCATGCTCGAAACTATATACTTCATCCGCTATAGAATTAACCCCCGTAAAAATTTCTTCGTACCTTGTTGAAGCTTTTGTCACAAGGATTAGTTTTGAATCGGGGTAAAATGATCTCAATGTCCGCAGCATTGGCGAGGCGCAAAGCATATCTCCCATTTGATGCCGGAGAACAACTAAGATATTTTTTATTGAGCTGTGGTCTATGGCGCCGGGGTCAGTATTCTTTTCAGGCACAAATCCTTTGAGCAGCTTAATTCCTATTGCGCCAAATAATTTGTCGGACTTTCCCACTTACCTGTTCTTTACCTTACTTGTCTTTTTTAATCTCTTCAAACTCCGCGTCTTCGATGTTATCAGGGTCGATAGAGCGCCTTGGTTTCTCATCCCGCGGGGTTTTGTTCTTCGGGGTTTGCCCTGCCATCGAACGGAACAGATATCTCAGCAGGAGATAAACTCCGTAAATGAGCATTGCAAATATTACTATTCTCATGTCTTTATTGCGCCGTCTTTCTAAGTGCCGGGTTATAATATTCAATTGCGCCTCTTTCTGTCTTAAAGATTTCACTTACAAGGTCTTCAAAATCCGACGGGTTATTAACAAAATCCGCTTCTTCGCAATTTACTATCATTACTTTGGAGTTCTTATATCTTGAAAAAAAATAATTGTACGCATCGTTCAGGTTTTCAATGTACTGTTCGGTTATCTCTTTTTCAATGCTTCGGTTCCTGAACTTTATGTTTCTCATGAGCCTTTCAACCGACGACTGCAAATATACAACAAGGTCCGGATTAACAACGTTCCTATCAAGCGCCTGCACAACCTGCTCGTATATTTTCAGCTCATCATCGTTAAGGTTCATATAGGCGAATATTTTATCTTTTTCGAATATATAATCGCTTACAGTATAGTTCCGGAACAGCTCCTTCTGATGCAGCTCCTGCAGCTGCGAATATCTTTCCAGCAGGAAAAACATCTGCGCCCTGAAAGCATATGCGCGCGTATCTGAATAGAATTTTTCAAGAAACGGGTTCTCCTCGAAATTCTCCAGCACTAGCCTTGCATTTAGCCTTTCAGCAAGCTTTAACGCGACCGACGTTTTGCCCGCGCCAATAACCCCTTCAATGGCTATGTAGCTAATCGGACTGTTATTATTTAGAAGATTTTCAGGCAATTTCCCTTTTCGAAAAAGATTTCTGCTATCAGATTATTGACTTCTGTTCGTGGATTTCTAATCTTGATAAAAATGAATTCCGGAGTCTATGTCATTCCCGCGGAAGCGGGAATCTTGTTTTAAAATAATGAGATTTCGGATTCAACCAAAATAGGATAAAAAATGGAACTGTTAATTCATATCCTATAATTTTTCAGAATACAAATATACTTTATTTTTATCCGTTGTGTGATTATTAAGATACTCCATGCTTCTTTTCAAAACCGGGTGAGCAAGACCCGGCGCCAGTTGGGCAAGCGGCTTCAAAACAAAATTCCGCTTCGCTAACTCGGGATGCGGTATTACCAATCCGCTTTTATTCACGATCCTGTTTCCATAGAATAAAATGTCGATATCAATCTCGCGTTTCCGCCATTTTCCGCGCATTTTCCGGCCCGTCTCCTTTTCAACTTTTCTGAGCGCACGTATAGCTTCCTCAGGCTCTAATCTGCACGAACATACCAAAATACAATTCAGAAACTTATTCTGTTCCTTAAATCCCCATGGCTCGGTCTCATAAATACCGGAGAGAGCCAAAAAATCAAATCCGGGTAAAAGACAAATACCTTTTACTGCCTTTCTTAAATAATTCAGACGGGAGCCGATGTTTGACCCTAAACCTAAAACTACTCTGACCATTCATTTATAAAACATTACCCCGAAACAACCGGCAAAATATGTCGCAAGCGCTCCAGGGTAAAAGAATTATTACTTATTTTCGGTATTCAGTATGCTCTATTTCAACATGTTCCACAACTCCGCCTAATGGAGGCGAAGGCTTGCGGACTTTAATAGTGATCTTTTGCACCATCGGGAAATTTTCAATTAATCTTAGCGATATCCTGTAAGCCAGCGCTTCGATCAGAAAAAACTTCGAGCCGGATACAACTTCTTTGATGAATTTATAAGCCCGTTCATAATCAAGGGTCTTCTTAAGATTATCTTCTGTCTCAGCTGATGTAATATCGCATGTCAGTTCGGCATCTATCTCAAATAATCCGCCGTTGGTCCGTTCCTGGTCAAGCACGCCGTGATGAGCATAAAACTGCGCGTTCTTTATCCTTATAATAGTATAGTTCATACTTTATCTAAAACCTTACGGTTATCTCTTACGTGCGGACTTCTTTCCTTTTGATTTCTTCGCCGATTTTTTAATTTTCTTAGCGGCTTTCTTTTTGTCAACTTTCTTCTTCACTGTTTTCTTCGCAGTTTTCTTCGCCGGTTTCTTAGCCGGTTTGGCTTTTAATTTATCCAGAGCTTTCTTAACCGTTATTCCGATATCTGCAGGAGAAAGCGATACCTGTATTCCGGCCGCTTTCATTGCGCTTATTTTATCTTCGGCTGTTCCTTTGCCGCCTGCGATAATAGCGCCGGCATGTCCCATTCTTCTGCCCGGAGGCGCCGTTCTTCCGGCAATAAATCCTATGACAGGTTTCGTCATATATTTCTTTACATAAGCCGCGCAGGTTTCTTCAGCGTTGCCGCCAATTTCGCCTATCATAACAACTGCGTCTGTGTCTTTGTCTTCGTTAAATAATTTCATAACGTCAATGAAATTAGATCCAATTATCGGGTCGCCGCCAATACCCATACAGGTCGACTGGCCCAATCCAAGCGCCGTTAACTGCGCAACTGCTTCATATGTTAATGTTCCGCTGCGTGAAATTACGCCGACTTTTCCTTTCTTATGAATTGACGCGGGCATGATCCCTATCTTACACTCTCCGGGCGTGATTACGCCTGGGCAGTTTGGCCCGACCATTCTGACATTTCTTCCGGCTTTATTCAAATCTTCAAGATAGTTCTTTGCCGTTATCATATCGCGTGTCGGAAGTCCTTCGGTGATACACACAATTACGTTAACTCCGCTATCGGCTGCTTCCATAATTGCATCAAGCGCAAATGCGGGAGGAACAAATATAGCCGAAGCGTTAGCCCCGGTTGCCTTAACCGCATCGGAACATGAATTAAATATCGGAACCTTCTCATCGAATTTAGCGCCGCCTTTTCCGGGCGTTACGCCGGCAACTACATTCGTGCCGTATTCTAACATCTGGCGGGTATGAAATGAACCCTCGCCGCCGGTTATACCCTGAACCATCACCTTTGTTTTCTTATTGATAAGTATACTCATTGGTAGTCGCTTTCTCTTATATTAAATATTTGTTATTGATTATGTTTTTATATTACGGGAAAAACAAATTTAATGATTATTAATGATTGAAAAAATAATAAAATAATGGCATAAAACGCGGATTTCGGGAGCAGTTTTTACTTCTGTACCAGGCGCTAATGCAACTTATCCGGTATTTCTGTGGAGTGTTGAGGCATAAAAAAAGCCTGTTCCGGGTAACGGGAACAGGCTTCGAAGGTTTAGTCAGCTTTTGGGATAGCCTACGTTCTTTTTTAGCAAATGTCTTTCTATTCTACTGGTCTTCCTTTACGGAATTTCCGGTGATCACCCATTCGCCGTTCTTATTGGCGGTCAGGTTATATGTAACGGTCAATGTCTTTGTGACGTCTGTATCTTTTCCGTCTTTCTTTATTGTCTGCGTTTGCTGCACTTTTGAAACTACCTGGGCCGTATTATCTTTCTGCGTTACGACTTTCGGCTCATCAAGCACTGTGAAAGCCTTGGTATTCCTGTATCCGCCCTTTAACTTCTCGGAAGAGCGCGACGGAAAATACTTTTGCGCTTTTTTCATGTTTGAATCAAAATTACCTTTTTCATTTATCGCGCGCTGAATGTATTCATAGTAATCTTTTACAGTCGCCTGGGGATTCTCAAACTTCTTCGATATCTCCTGCTGTATCTCTTTTTTCTTTTCCTGTTTTTCTTTTTCCTTCTCCTGCTTCTTTTCTTTATCACCTAATTTGGATGTATCCTTTTGTACCGTTGTTTTGCTGCTATCGCCGGTCGGTTTGTTTTCATACCCGCTGATCTTTTTCTCGCGTTCATCAAGTTCAACTTCCTTCAATTTGATCTTCGCTTCCCGGTCGTTCAGCTCTTTTTCCTTATCAGCCAAATATTGAATATTCGACTTATTGTTTGTATTGGGGTCGTCTTTTTTTCCGCAACCAATCAGGAAAATCAGCGCGGTAATCGCAATTATATATTTAATGTAGTTACTCATAACACTTAAAATGTTTCTTTAGATAATTCTCTTATCTAAATATAATTATAATTGTTACGATTTACAACAAGTTTATTCAGAATGCATAGAAACAAACTATAAACCCTTAAATGTATATAAATATAGTGTTTAATTGAAAAATGAAGGGAAATGAGTGGGAAAATACTGCTAATTTGACTCGTAAATGTACTTAAAATTGACAAAAGCGTTAAATAAGCCGGTTGCGATAGCTGTTTGACCTGTTGAGGAGGTGAGGTATTTTTCTTCTGCCGGGTCTGAAACGTAGCCTGTTTCAACAAGTATAGATGGCATTGACGCGCCTATAACAACTACAAATCCAGCCTGCATAATACCTCTTGAATGGATCTGGGTATAATTGAGCATATTTATTTCAACATTGGATGCAAGGTATTCGTTAAATTTATAATACCCGTTTTGTGCCAAAGTAGAAAAAATAAAATTGTCTGTTGTATCTGTACCGGCTTTTTGAAATTTCAACCAGGAGTTATCACGCATTGTAATATCAATAGCGTCCGGAAAATGTTCCCTTGTCATCATATAGATCTCGAATCCGCTTTTCTCGGTCTCATCCATTTTTTTGTGGTTAGCGTGGATGCTTATGAAGAGCTTCGACTTATTATCATTTGCAATCTTTGTTCTTTCATGCAAAGAGGGGAAATCATCGTTCGACCTTGTGAACACTATTTTAATTTCAGGGAATTTTTTCTGTATCAAATCGCCAAGCTTAAGCGCTATAGCCAGCACAATGTTTTTTTCAAGCGCGCCGGTTACGCCAATAGTGCCGGGGTCCTTCCCGCCATGCCCCGGGTCGATTGTAATAACATCTAGCTTACTTTGCGCAGTTAACAGTGAACAGTTAACAGTAAACATGAAAACAGAAATGAATAATATATATAATACAATTTTTCGCATTCAATTGTTTAATTTTGTAAAACGAAAATAGTTGCAACAGACTGTTAACTGTTAACTGAATTTCTATCTGTAGTTCACAAACTGTACGGCAAAATCAAGCTCAGCGCCCTTAACCAGCGATATCGCAGTTTGCAGCTCGTCCTTATCCCTACCTGATACCCTGACCTGTTCATCCTGAATAGCCGCCTGCACCTTGAGCTTAGCGTCTTTAATAATTTTAACTATCAGCCTTGCATTATCTTTATTAATACCCTGCAGCACATCAATTGCCTGTCTTATCATTCCGCCGGATGCCTGCTCAGGAGCCTTGAATTTCAACGCCTTAAGCGGTATACCTCTTTTTACAAATTTGTTTTGAAGTATATCTATTACCGCCTTGGTTTTATAATCGTCATCTCCCATTACGGTAATTGTTTTATCTTTCTGGCTGTAGTCTATTGAGCTTTTCGAGCCCTTGAAATCATAACGCTGCAGGATCTCTTTTCTCGCCTGGTTAATAGCGTTATCTACTTCCTGCCAGTTTATTTCTGATACTATATCAAATGAAAAATTGTCTGCCATAAATAGTTTCTTTTATAATTTTTATTTTGATTCTCCGGCTAAAGGCTTTAAGCTGTATAACCTTTCACCGGTAAATTTTTCCTGTTTCGGGTCCCACGGAAATAAATTTACCAGTCTCCACAGGATTTTCTGCCCGCATTGGTCATTGCCTGCAAACGGAAATTTCTGAGTACCTGTCATGTTTGCAACTCCGAATACACCCTGGGGTCCAACAACAATATCGAGCAATTCAAACTCCGGATCAGGAACAGCTTTCATAAGCGCTTTGTAAAATTCCCTCGCTCCATCGTGCCCTTCCCAAATTTCGCCTGTCTGGACAATCTCGTACAAGCAATCGCTTGTCATCGTTTCAAGCAGGCCATCTATGTCTCCTTTGGCTTCATCTGTCACATGTTTAACCCAGGAACTTCTTATTTTGTCATATTGAGTCTGTGTGACTTCCATGTTTAAACGTTCTTCAGGCGTTGATGAAAACATATTAGTTTTATTTTAATTTATTATTTTGACATTTCAATGATTGCGTCCCACAAATTTTCAGGCATAGGCTGAACCGAAAGCCGCCCCTCTTTTACAAGTTTAGAATCTTTAAATCGTTTATCAGCTTTAACGGCTGCCAGGGTAACAGGTTTTTTTAATTGACTCTTTGGTTTTATATCAAATACCATTATCCTTGGATTATCCGCCCTGGGATCCTCGTATGGATCTGAAATAATTTCAGCAATGCCGACAACCTGCTTTTCATCGCCAGTATGATAGATAAAAACAAGGTCGCCTTTCTTAGCCTGCTTGATATTGTGCAATCCTCCCGGACTTGTAACGCCATCCCAGCGTGTCTTCTTGTCTTTTTCAAGCTGAGAATACGAATAAACCGTGGGTTCTGTTTTTAAAAGCCATTTATTCATTTTTTCAAATATTAAATAATAAATAGTAAATATTAATAAAATCTAAATCAAACCTTTTTGGCTTTCTTAATTCTGCTTGTATTTAATATTGAATATAAAATCTTGCATAATTCCTCACAATCATTAAGCATCGAATCAAATATCTTCTTGTTAATATAATTTGTTGTAAATAATAATCTGAGCCAATAATGTGTTTCTCTTGCTTCCTTATATGCAATTGAAATCTTATTCGAAAAATCTGAGTTTGAAATGCCGCCGTGCGCTTCCTCAACATTAGCGCCTATTGAAGTTCCGCTCCTTAATATTTGTCTTGATAGAACATATTCTTTTTTGTCGCTTAAAAACTGAAATAACTTTATAATTCTTACTGCAAATAAAAAAGATTTATCTAAAATTACGTTATTTTTCGAGTACATTTATTCAGCATTAAAATTCTGTAATTTTTTGTCTGTTTGGTAAGTTGTTCTAGTGTTTCTGTTTTATTTTTTTCTGTTATTTACTATTTACTATTTACTATTTACTATTTGCTACGCCAAGCGTAAGTTTGCATACTTTAAAATAACATTTTTTACCCCGACTTTGTCGAA